>JAXIYS010000079.1:0-27027 GCA_036304385.1 Collinsella sp.
CGACGCTGCAAACGCCCCTAAGCGGCAATCTGACGTTCAATCGTCGGTCGCGTACCAAAGTACGCTTCCCTCCTCTTTCACGTCACCTTGCTCGCTTAGAGGCGTTTTCGCTGTTGGCGGCGGTAATGCGGCGTTTCTATTGCTGGAGCTAAAGGCTTTCTTTCGCTTTCGCTCTTAGTCGAAAGCTTTTAAGCGACATTCCGTTATTCGGAATGTCGCTTTTGTTTTGTGCTGGTTATTTAGCTAGCGTTGGTGAATATGCTGCGTGTTTGGCGTTTGTCACTATAAGATGGTTACTTGCATTAAACGTAATTCGATGATCTTGAGGGTAGGGGATTGATTTGGGTCGTGCTGGGGATATGACGCCGCCTTTGCGTTGGCGGTTGGGTGTTGCTGGTGGGGTGGCGCTCGTTGTGCTGCTTGTTGACCAGCTGACCAAGCTTGCGGTTCGTGCCGTGGGCGATGCTCTGCATGTGACTGCTATCCCCGGTGTCATCGACTTTATGTTTGTCCGCAATATCGGTGCTGCCTTTAGTATGGGCGAGGGGCATGGCATCGCGTTTGCCGTGCTGGCGTTGGCGGTCATTATCGCTATTGTCGTGTATCTCGTTCATGCACCCCAGCTCGCCCATCTTGAGGTTGTGGGCATGGCGATGGTTGCGGGCGGTGCTATCGGCAACGCTATCGATCGTTTGGCCTTTGGCTTCGTGACCGATTTTATTGCCACCACCTTCATCGACTTCCCCGTCTTCAATGTGGCCGATATCGGCATTACCTTGGGCGTCGTGCTCGCCCTCTTCGGCTACATGTTCTTGAGCCCTGCGGCCCGCGAGGTCGATGCGACCGCCGAGCTTAACGCCCGTGACGAGGCCCGCGCTAAGCGCAAGGCCCAGCAGCGTGGGGAGCGTGCCCGCAAGATTCGCGAAAGGAATGAGCGCTAATGGCCGACATCCATATTCTTGTTGCCGACGATGCCGCCGGTCAGCGTCTTGACGCTTATCTGGGCGCCAACGATGGCTGTCCCACGCGCTCTGCCTGCGCTCATCTGATCGAGGGCGGCGCCGTCGCCGTCAACGGCGAGATCTGCCTGTCTAAAAAGTACGCCGTGCGCTCCGGTGACCGCATTTCGGTCGACCTGCCCGAACCGCACGATCCGACCGACGTGATTCCCGAGGCCATTCCCCTCGATATCCGCTACGAAGACGACTATCTCATCGTGCTCTCCAAGCAGCGCGGCCTTGTGTGCCATCCTGCGCATGGTCATGAGAGCGGCACGCTTGCGAACGCCTTGGTCTACCACTGCGGCATCGACCATCTTGGTACCGTACAGGGTGAGGATCGCCCCGGCATCGTGCATCGTCTTGATCGCGATACCTCGGGTCTCATGCTTGCGGCCAAGGACGACGACACCCAGCGCGCGCTCCAAAATCTTATCCGCACGCGTACGCTCGACCGTCGCTATATCACACTTGTTCACGGGCACATTGCCATGGACGAGGGAACCATTAACACCGGTATCGCCCGATCGACGCGCGATCGCGTGAAGATGGCGGTTTCTGACGATCCTTTCGCGCGCCAAGCCATCACGACCTTTAAGGTCCTCGAGCGCTTCGATTCCACGCGTTTTGACGACGGTTATACGCTCGTCGAGTGCCACCTGTTTACGGGCCGCACACATCAGATTCGCGTGCATATGCGCCATATCAACCACGCCTGTGTGGGTGATCCACTCTACGGCAAGTGCGATGCACGCGCCGATCAGGGGCTGACCAGGCAATTCCTTCATTCCTGGCGCGTCGCGTTCGACCATCCCGTGACGGGGGAGCGCATTGAGTGCCGCGACGAGTTGCCGTGGGACCTTGCGGCGGTTCTGGATGATTTGGCCCCGCATTCGCTCGGCCGCACCGCTGCCGGCGACGAAATCGTCCCGCAGCTCGGTCTTCTCGAATCCTAACCAGTATTAGGTGGTTTCTTGAACTCGGTTAGCCTGCGGTAAGATATACGGTTGTTTACGTAACGCGTTCCTGGGAGCCTGCATGCTCGCCTTTTTACAAACTAACACGCCCATCGTGATCTTCAACCAGATTGTCGTCACGTTGCTCACGGTCTGCTTCCTCTACCAGGTGGTCTTTTTTGTCATCGGCGCTCTTCGGGGCGAGGTCGCACCTCCCAAGGCCAAAAAACTCCACCGGTATGCCTTCTTTATCGCGGCGCATAACGAGGAGGCCGTTATCGCCAATCTTGTTCGCTCCATCAAGGACCAGGATTATCCGTCCGAGCTCATCGAGGTCTTTGTGGTCGCCGATGCCTGTACCGATAACACGGCACAGCTCGCGCGCGAGGCCGGTGCCATTGTTTACGAGCGCAACGACCTGGCCCGCAAGGGCAAGAGCTGGGTCATGGACTATGGTTTCGATCGCATTCTCAACGAGTATCCCGACACGTTTGAGGGCTACTTTATCTTCGATGCCGACAATGTTATCTCCCGCGATTACGTCTCCAAGATGAATGATGCCTTTGACCAGGGTTTCCATGTGGTCACGAGCTACCGCAACTCTAAGAACTTCGGCAGTTCGTGGATTTCGTCTGCCAACGCCACCTGGTATCTGCGTGAGGCCCGCTTCCTCAACAACGCGCGTAATATCTGCAAGACGTCCTGCGCTGTCTCGGGTTCGGGTTACCTTATTTCGGCGAGCGTGATCGAGGGCATGCACGGTTGGCAGTTCCATACGCTGACCGAGGATATCCAGTTCACCACGTTCTGCGCCATTCACGGCGTCCGCATCGGTTATGCGCCGGCGGAGTTCTTTGACGAGCAGCCGGTGACGTTTAAGGCGTCCTGGAAACAGCGTATGCGTTGGACTAAGGGCTTTTACCAGGTGTTCTTTACCTATGGTAAGCACTTGGTCAAGTCGACGTTCCGTTATCATCGCTTTGCCGCCTACGACATGTTTATGACGATCGCGCCGGGTATGCTGCTTTCTCTGATTTCGATGCTTGCCAATGCCACGTTCCTCATCGTGGGCGGGCTTTCGCACGGCTTCTTGGCCACCGAGGTCGAGATGCAGGCTTGTGCCGCCTCGCTCATTATGACCTTCGTGATGATGTACCAGACCTTCTTTATCCTGGCGCTACTCACGACCATCTTTGAGTACAAGCATATTCATTGCGCGCAAAAGTGGCGTTTGGTGACCAACCTGTTTACCTTCCCGATCTTTATGTTCAGCTATATCCCCATCACGGTGGCCGCTCTGTTCCTAAAGGTCGACTGGGTCCCGACGCAGCATGCCGTCAACGTTACCCTCGACGAGGTCATGCAAGGCGCCAAATAACCACCACCAAAACCACCGCAAAGGGGACAGGCACCTTTGTGGTGGTTTTTGCGTTTGAGTAGCTGTCCATGGAGGTGCACGATGTCCTACATCCCATTTTGGATTTGCATCTTTGCCGGTGCGGTGGTTGATGCCCGTGAGCGGCGGTTTCCGAATGCGCTTGCCGGTGCGTGTGCGGTGGCGGCGTTAGCAGGCGTTTGGCTCGACAGGGGCGTTAACGCTGCACTTGATCATGCCGGTCTTGCGGTCATTGTCTACCTTGCCCTTGTGCTTACTGAGTCGCTCTGGCGTCGTGTTCGCCACGCTCCCGGCATTGGCATGGGGGACGTCAAGGCGCTCTTCGCGCTTTGCACGCTCGACCCTATGGGCGGCATCGTGGCATTTGCCATCGCGCTCCTGGTCCTTGCCCTCTCCTGCCTCTTCACAAAATCGCGCTCCCTGCCATTGCTCCCGTTTTTGGTGCCGATTTTTGCCATAATCGAGGTCGTGGGCTGCACATTGTAACCGATTGCGCATCCTTCTTAAGGAGCATGCCATGGCAACTAATCAAGAAACGGCCGTCATTAAGGCGCGCATGGACCGTATTCCGTCGGCGTTGTCGCCCGAGCTTGTCGAGCGCATTTCCGCCGATCGTGCTTCGGGTTCTGTCAACCCGTATCGTTGCAACGACAACCAGGTCATTCGTCGTATTTATCGCGCTGCCGACAAAGGCACGCTTATGCGACCGGCATTTATGCGCGATACCGAAAAGATTCTTCATCTTCCGGCGTACACCCGTTACGCAGGCAAAACGCAGGTCTTTAGCTTTCGTAGCAACGACGACCTGTCACGCCGCGGTCTGCACGTGCAGCTTGTCTCGCGCATTGCGCGCGATATCGGTCGCGCCCTTGGGCTCAACTGCGATCTGATCGAGGCGATTGGCTTAGGCCACGACTTGGGCCACACGCCCTTCGGCCATGCTGGTGAGCGCTTTCTCAACGATATCTATCACGAGCGCACGGGTCGCTACTTTTTCCATAACGTTCAGTCGGTCCGCGTGCTCGATGCCCTGTACGGCCGCAACGTGTCGCTCCAGACGCTCGATGGCGTGTTGTGCCATAACGGCGAATATGAGCAGCGCGTATTTGAGCTGTCACACATGGCATCCTTTGGTCAGTTCGATCAGACGGTTGAGGACTGTATTGCCAAGGGCTATAGCGCAATTGAGCACCTGCGTCCCATGACGCTCGAGGGCTGCGTGGTCCGCATCTCGGATATCCTTGCCTACGTTGGGCGCGATCGCCAAGACGCCATTGCGGCGGGCCTGCTGTCGCCCGATGCTTTTGACGATGGCCTGGGTGGGGCATACAACAGCTGGATCCTTACGCATGCCTCCATCGATATCGTTGAGCACAGCTATGGTAAGCCGCGCATAGAGATGAGCGAGGAGCTGTTTGAGGAAATCCGCCGAGCCAAGCGCGAGAACTACGAGAAGATCTATAGCAAGGGCGGCATCGAAGGCGACTCCGAAGCGGAACTGCGCGAGGCGTTCGAAAAGCTCTACGACCGTTGCCTGCAGGATATAAACGAAGGCGACGAGTCCTCGTACATCTTTAAGCACCACATTTCTCGCATTGATCAGCAGCTTTCCTACTACGACCGTACCTATGCCTGGCAGGACGACAAGGATCAAGCGGTAGTGGATTACATCGCGAGCATGACGGACGGCTATTTCTGCGAGCTCACGAGCAAGTTGTTCCCGGGATTAAAGTTTCCGCACCGTACCTATATTAACGAACGGTAGTTCGTATATATTCGGTATACTTATTAGTGAAAAACGTTTTTGATTGATGCACGGGATGGCTATGGACGACCTTTTTTCTGCCTCGACGCGCGAGCGTTCCTTTAAAAATGCGCCGCTTGCGGTTCGCATGCGCCCCAATTCGCTCGACGAGTACGTGGGTCAGCAAAAGGCCGTGGGCAAGGGTTCGTGGCTGCGTGCGGCAATCGAGCATGATGTGCTATCGAGCGTGATTCTGTATGGGCCGGCCGGTACGGGCAAGACGACGCTTGCCCACATTATCGCTAACCATACCAAGAGCGAGTTTGTCGAGGTTAGCGCCGTGACGGGTACCGTGAAGGATCTGCGTCGCGTGATTGACGAGGCCAAGACGCGCCTGAATACCTACGACCGCCGCACCATCTTGTTCATCGACGAGATTCATCGCTTTTCTAAGTCGCAGCAGGATGCCCTGCTGCATGCAGTTGAGAACCGTACCGTCATTATGATTGGCGCCACGACGGAGAATCCGTACTTCGAGGTCAACTCGGCGTTGCTCTCGCGTGGTCGCGTGGTGGAGCTTGAGCACTTAAAGGACGAGGATATTGCGACGCTCATCGAGCGTGCACTCGAGGCGCCGCAGGGTCTGAACGGCAAGTTCTCGGCCGATGAGGATACGGTTAAGACCATCTGCACGCTGGCCGCGGGTGATGCTCGCTCGGCGCTCACGACGCTCGAGCTTGCAAGCGAGATTGCCGTAACGCGTCCCGATACCGAGGGAACGCCAGCGCCGGCGGCGGGGGAGCGCTATCCCATCACCGTGGATGACGTTAAGATTGCCAACCCGCGTCGTGGCTTTTCGTACGACAAAAACGGTGACATGCACTATGACATTATCAGTGCGTTTATTAAGTCTATGCGCGGCAGCGACCCCGATGCCACGATCTATTGGCTTGCACGCATGATCGATGCTGGAGAGGACCCCAAGTTTATTGCTCGCCGTATTATGATCCATGCTTCCGAGGACGTCGGCAACGCCGATCCGCAGGCGCTTTTGGTGGCGCATGCCGCATTTAAATCTGCCGAGGTCATTGGCTATCCCGAATGTCGCATTAACCTGGCTCAGGCTGCGCTCTATGTGTGCTTGGCACCAAAATCCAACGCGTGCGAGGCTTCGATCGATGCGGCGCTGGCCGATATCCATTCAAGTGGACTGCGCGAGGTACCGAGTTATCTGCGCGACCGTCATCGCCCGGGCAGCGACGAATACGGTGTGTATAAATATCCGCATGATTATCCCGAAAGCTGGGTCGATCAGCGCTATTTGCCCGAGGGACTGGAGCGCGGTGCGTTTTGGCAGCCTGCCGGCCGCGGTTGGGAAGAGTGGCGCGTAGAACAAAGCGAACGCGACCGTAGCGGCAATGCTCCCAAGTAGGTCATTGGCGCCTCGCACATTCCCTTTGGGTATCTTTCCCCTTCTTTGGGGTACCATGAAGAGCGTCTGTATTTCGATTCCTTCGGGAGGCTTGTATGAGTCCCATTCAAATCGCCCTGCTGTTGCTTGCCGTTGTCGGCGTGTGGGCTGTTATCGAACTCGCGCTCACGCTGCGCAAGACCCGTACCGTCGTTGATTCGCTCGACAAGACAGTCAGCGACCTCAACAACACCATCGCCGAGGCTCAGCCCGTGGTGGCAAAGCTCGATGGCGCCGTTGACGAGCTTACGCCGGCACTTGCCCAGGTTGAGCCACTCCTCAAATCGAGCAAGACCGCTGTCGACGCCCTTACTTCCAATCTCGTAGAGGTCGAAGCCGTGGTTCGCGACATCTC
Organism: Collinsella sp.; assembly: GCA_036304385.1. GTDB lineage: Bacteria > Actinomycetota > Coriobacteriia > Coriobacteriales > Coriobacteriaceae > Collinsella. The sequence goes on from JAXIYS010000079.1 coordinate 6,921, forward strand.
CGAGGTTACGGGCAGTGTGGCCGAGGCCAGCAATGCCGTATCGAGTGTGACCGACTCTGCCGCCGGCGCCGTGCAGAAGCTTTTCAATAAGGTGAAGGCTCCTGCAGCCGACGCCGATCGCAAGCTCGCCGCTGCCGCCGCCGAGGCCGAGCAGCCTACCGAGCGTGTTCTGATTGGTGGGGCTGAGGACGAGGCCGCCGATGGTGCGGATGCGGCTCAGAAGCCCGCAGCCAAGCCAACTCAGTATTACACCTATACGCCCGCCGAGACCTCCGAGGAGTCCTGCGATGAGTAGCGAAGCAACCTGCCCCATTACGCTGAGCGTTGCCGGTGATCCGCGTCTCGCGCGCTTGGTGCGCATGACGGCCGCCAACGTCGGCGCCCTGTGCTCTATGTCCGTCGATCGAATCGAGGACATCCGTATGGCTGCCGAGGAAGCCTTCATCTTTGGCTGCACGGCCGTTGATTCCGACGATATCTCGATCAAATTCGATGTCGACGAATCGCATGTGGGCATGACCTTTACCTTTGGCGACCAGGCGACTGTCGATGAGGATGACCAGGCTGCCGTGTATGCCGAGCTCATTCTTGCAAGCGTGTGCGATTCCTACGAAAAGACTGCGGCGCCCTTAACGCTTTCCCTCGACCTCAAGGCGGATATCTAATATGACCGAACGTTCCCGGAGCGGCAAGACCGCTTGGGACAAGGAGAAAACCCGCGAGCTTTTTCGTCGCTATAAAGAGACCGGTGATCCGGACGCACGCGAGCAGCTCGTCATGTCCCATATGAACCTGGTAAGGTTTCTTGCCAACAAATTTAAGAATCGCGGCGAGCCGCTCGATGACCTTTTGCAGGTCGGCTATCTGGGCTTGCTTAAGGCTATCGACCGCTTTGACCCTGAACGCGGACTTGAGTTCACGACGTTTGCCACGCCCACCATCCTGGGCGAGATTAAGCGCCACTTCCGCGATAAGGGCTGGAGCGTGCGCGTGCCGCGTCGTCTGCAGGAGCTCTCTGCCAAGGTCAACCAGGCTACCGACAAGCTCACCAACGAGCTTCAGCGTTCGCCCAAGGTTGAGGAAATCGCCGATTACTTGGGCGTGACCGTCGACGAGGTGCTCGAAGCCATGGAATCGTCCTCGGCCTACACCTCGGTGCCCATCGAAGCCCCCGGTGCGTCCGATTCCGACGATGCGCCTTCGATTCTCGATCGCTACGCCGACGACGACAACGAGCTTGACTTTACCGACGATCGCCTGGTAATCGAGGAAGCCATCCGCGATTTCTCGCCTCGCGAGCGCGAGGTTATCGAGCTGCGCTTCGTAAAGGGCATGACCCAGATCGAGATTGCCAAGAAGCTGGGCATCTCGCAGGTGCAGGTCTCGCGCCTGCTGCGCCGTACCCTTAAGAAGATTCAAGACAAGATTGACCCCGACGGAGTGATGGTTCGTTCATGAGTGAGCACCCCCAACAAACCGACCGCACGCTGCGCGATACCCGCATTCTGACGTTGCGCATTTGGGGCGTCGTCGGCTGCATTGTCATCGCCGCCGTCATCTTTAACCTTATGGGCATCCTGGCACCGGTTATCGAGTTTTTGGCAGTCGGATCCATCATCGCCTTTGTGATGTCGCCGATAACCAACTGGCTCGAGCACCATGGCGTGAATCGCGGCATAGGTTCGCTTGTCGCGCTTATTGTGGTCGTTGCTGTGCTCGTCGGTGTCGTTTGCATCTTGTCGCCGATTCTCTTTGGTCAGATCATGGAAGTCCTGAGCCGCCTGCCCGAGCAGCTTCGTGTTGCTGGTGGCGACCTCAACGAGATGATCTCGCATGCCAAGACGCTCAATAACACGCCGCTCAAGGAGTATCTGGACGATAACCTTTCTTCGCTCGTTACGGTGGCGTCCAAGTATGTCTCACAGATTGCCGCCGAGCTCGGTCGCGGTGTATTCCCGCTCATTACCAACACGGCCTCGCAGCTGTTCGTGATCTTCCTTGGTCTGGTGCTTGCCTACTGGCTTGCCTGCGACTATCCCCGTATGCATCACGAGGTCTGCACCATCATCGGTCAGGAAAAGGAGACCTCGTACCGCTTTATGGTCGCGATTCTTTCGCGCTCGGTCGGCGGCTATATGCGCGGTATGGTCGTAACGTCGATCTGCGGTGGCATCCTTGCCTTTATCGGCTTTACGCTCATTGGCCATCCATACGCAGCACTCATGGCTATCTTCACCGGCATCATGCATTTGGTCCCGGTTGTCGGTCCCTGGGTGAGCGCGGCGATCGCCACGGTGCTCGGCTTTATGTTCAGCCCCATGTTGGCGTTGTGGACGCTTGTCGTGACCATGGTGGCGCAAAATGTCACCGACAACGTCATTTCGCCTAAGGTTATGCAGAGTTCGGTGCAGGTACATCCCGTTATGAGCCTGACGGCCCTCGTTATCGGTTCGGCGCTTATGGGTCCCATCGGCATGGTCATCGCCATTCCGCTGTGCGCGGCCCTTAAGGGCATTTTCGTCTACTACTTTGAGAATGAGACCGGTCGCCAGCTCGTGGCATATGATGGCGCTGTGTTTAAAGGCACGCCGTATCGTGATGCCGAGGGCAACCCGGTCGCTGCCTACGACGCGCTTGGAGACGATACGTTCATCTATGAGTCCGAGCTCATCGGCAACGAGACTGCGCCCGAGGCCCAGGCAATGCCCAAGCCCGAGCTCGAGAATCCCTGGATTAAGCTCTCGGGTCTTCAGCCCGACGCGACAGGCTTTTTCAAGAACCCCTTCGCCAAGGATGACGATTCCAATACGGACGACGACACCAAAACCGGTATCGACGGCTCCATGGACGATTCGGATTCCAAATAGGCCCTGTTAGCGTTTCTTGATGTTGTAGAAGACAAGAAACACGAGCAAAGCGATTGATAAGGGGCCGGCTACATAGAAATAGAGAATGTCAATTGCGCGTAGAGGGCAATAAGCCTTATCGCCGGACGTTACTGCATATAATACGTAGCCAAATGCTGGTTGGTTTGAATACCAGTGGGAGAAGGCCAAGAGCGCTAAAAGTGCTACTACCAGAAGTGCATTCAGGACAAATCGTTTGCTTTTCATCGATCGCTCCTTCCGGATGGTTCTTATATAGCATTTTACCAAACCCATTTTTTTTCAAAGGATTGCTTAGTCCTAAATAACATGCACTTTCGCTGAAGGGTCGCTGTTTGGTGGCCCTCTTTTTTGCACAGGCGCGGTGGGATGGTAATATCGTTACGTTTGAACTGTTTCGATGTGAAACCGAGGAGATTCCCTCTATGAGTGCTGACTACCCGTCAATGACTACGGCCGAGATTCGCTCTAAGTTCCTCAACTTCTTTGAGGAGCGCGGTCTTAAGCTCTATCCTTCTTCGTCCCTCGTCCCCGATGATCCTTCGCTGCTGCTTGCCAACGCCGGCATGAACCAGTTTAAGGAGTATTACCAGGGCAAGAAGACCATGAAGGAGATCGGCGCGATCTCCTGCCAGAAGTGCGTCCGCACCAACGATATCGACTGCATCGGCGAGGATGGCCGCCACCTGTCCTTCTTTGAGATGCTCGGCGACTTCTCCTTTGGCGGCGTCTCCAAGCAGCAGGCCTGCGCTTGGGCCTTTGAGCTCATCACCAAGGAGTTCAAGCTGCCGCTCGACCGCCTGTACTTCACCGTCTTTACCGAGGACGACGAGACCCACGATGTGTGGCGCTCTCTGGGCGTTGCCGAGGATCACATCTCGCGTCTGGGCGAGGACGACAACTTCTGGGCCGCTGGCCCCACCGGCCCCTGCGGTCCGTGCTCCGAGATCTACTTTGACATGGGCGAGGAGGTCGGTTGCGGCAGCCCCGACTGCAAGCCCGGCTGCGACTGCGATCGCTTCCTTGAGTTCTGGAACCTCGTGTTTACCCAGTACGACCGTCAGGAGGACGGCTCCATGCCGGAGCTGCCGCACCGCAACCTCGATACGGGCATGGGTCTGGAGCGCATGGCCGCTATCATGCAGCACAAGACCGCTAACTACGACGGCGATCTTATGCAGCACCTCATCAAGCTGGGTGAGGAGATTAGCGGCAAGACCTATGACGCCGACGATTACTCCGGCGCCAGCCGTTCCTTGCGCATCATCGCCGACCACTCCCGTGCCGTCGACTTTATGATCTCGGACGGCATCCTTCCCGGTAACGAGGGTCGCGAGTACGTCCTTCGCCGCCTGCTCCGCCGCGCCGTGTTCCACGGTCGCCTGCTGGGCATCGAGGGCGCCTTCCTGACCAAGTTCATCGACGAGGTCAACGCTCAGATGGGCGAGGCCTATCCCGAGCTGCTCAAAAACGTTGCGCTCGTCAAGGGCATCGTCGCCTCCGAGGAGGAGCGTTTCTCCACGACGCTCGACAACGGCCGCGTGTACCTGGACGAGGCCCTGGCCGCGCTCGCCGAGGGCGCCGTCCTTCCGGGCGACGTCGCCTTTAAGCTGCACGATACCTTTGGTTTCCCCATCGATTTGACCGTCGAGATCGCCGGCACCGCCGGCCACGACGTCGATATGGATGGCTTTACCGCCTGCATGGAGGACCAGAAGGCCCGCGCCCGCGCCAACGCCAAGGGCGATGCCTGGGGCAGCTTCAACGACGTGTGGGTCGAGCTTTCCGACAAGGTTGCCGCGACCGAGTTCGACGGCTATGACAACGACATCATCGAGGGCGCCAAGGTTGTCGCCATCGTTCGCAACGGCGAGTCCGTCGAGTCTGCTGCCGCCGGCGAGGACGTCGAGGTCGTGCTCGACCGCACCCCGTTCTATGCCGAGATGGGTGGCCAGCAGGGCGACGCCGGTGAGCTTTCCGCCGAGGGCGTTGCGCTGACCGTTTCCGATACCAAGAACCACAATGGCCTGTATGCTAACGTCGCGCACGTTGACGAGGGCACGCTGACCGTCGGTGCTACCGTGACCGCCGCGCTCGACGCCGAGCGCCGTGGTTTCCTGCGCCGCAACCACACCGCCACTCACCTGCTCGACGCTGCGCTTAAGCAGGTCCTGGGCGAGCATGTCTCCCAGGCCGGCTCGCTGGTGACGCCCGAGCACCTGCGCTTTGACTTCACGCACTTCGAGGCCCTGTCTTCCGAGCAGCTCAAGGCTGTCGAGGACCTGGTCAACCAGCAGATCTTCGCTTCCAAGCCGGTCGTGACCCGCGTCATGGGCATCGACGAGGCCAAGGCTGCCGGCGCTGTCGCCCTCTTTGGCGAGAAGTACGGCGACGTCGTCCGCGTCGTCTCCGTAGGCGCCGAGGACCAGCCGTTCTCCCGCGAGCTCTGCGGTGGTACGCATGCCGCCAACACCGCCGAGATCGGTCTGTTCAAGATCATCTCCGAGTCCTCCACGGGCTCGAATGTCCGCCGTATCGAGGCCGTGACCTCCAAGGGCGCTCTTGATTACATGGCCGACCGCCTGGCGCTCGTTGATGCCGCTGCCGCTGCGCTTAAGTGCCGCGTCGACGAGGTTCCCGCCCGCGTGGAGAACCTGCAGGCCGAGCTGCGCGAGACGTCCAACAAGCTCAAGAAGGCGCTCACCGGTGGCTCCTCCGATGCGATCTCCAGCGCCATCGACGGCGCTGTCGAGCTGAACGGCTACAAGCTCGTTGTCGCTGAGCTTCAGGGTCTCGAGGCCGCAGACCTGCGCAACGTTTGGGATACCGTGCACCAGAAGGTCGCCGGCCCCGTCGCCTGCGTTGTTGCCAGCGTGACCGAGAAGGGCACCCCGGCCCTGCTCGCCGCCGGCTCCGATGACGCCGTGAAGGCCGGTTTCCACGCCGGCAACGTGATCAAGCAGATTGCGGGCCTGGTCGACGGTCGCGGTGGCGGTCGTCCCAACATGGCCCAGGCCGGTGGCAAGAACGCCGCCGGTATCGCCGATGCCCTCGCGGCCGCCAAGACCGCGCTCGGCGCCTAAGAACCTAAGTAGTCGCTGTGGTCGCGCTCGCACTGGACATAGGGGAGACCAGGATTGGCATCGCCGTCTCGAGCCGTGATGGCAAGATGGCGATGCCTGTCAAGGTGCTTCCGGCTGCCGAGGTCACTGGCATGGCAAAGACGTTCCGTTACCTGGTCGAGGACTATGAGCCCGATATCCTGGTAAGCGGACGTCCCTTGACCATGGCCGGTGAGCCCGGCCCCCAAGCCGAGCGCGTCGCCGCCGTGGCCCAAAAGATTGCCGACGAGCTCGAACTTCCGCTGGAGTTTGAGGACGAGCGTCTGTCCTCGCAGGAGGCCAAGCGAATTCTGCGAGAGCAGGGGCTCAACGAAAAGCAGATGAGGGGCAAGATTGACATGATCGCCGCCAGCCTGTTCTTGCAGACATGGCTCGATCGTAAAAACGAGGAGGTTCAGCATGCCTAGCGCTTCCGATCCGCGCCAGCAGAATCGTACGCGGCAGCCCGTGCCGCGTCCTGCTCAGCCTGGCCAGCGCCCGGCGCAGCCGACGCAGCGTTCGGCTCAGCCTACTCAGCGTGTTGCTCAACAGTCCGCCGTTCGTCCCGCGCAACCCGCTGGCGGCGCTCGTTTTAAGCAGCAGGCTCCTGCCCAGCGCACGCAGGGCCAGGCCCGGCAATCACGCCCCCACACACATCATGCTCATGGCTCGCACGGCGTTGCTCCGGCCACGCGCTCGAGCTATAACTCGCACGCCCGCCGTGGTGCCCAAAAGAAAAGCTCCCCGGTGCCTATGATTATCGGTGGCGTCGTCGCCGTGCTTGCGCTTGTCGCGATCGTTTTCTTTGTCGTGCCAGCCGTCAAGGGCTTCTTTGCTGGCGAGGATGCGAACGTCGCTGCTGGCCAGCAAGTTACTATCACGATTCCCGATGGTGCCTCGGGTGACACCATCGCTTCGATTCTCTCCGAGAACCATATCGTCGATAATCCCAAGGATTATTACGCTGCGGTCAAAAAGCTCAACGCCGACATGTCGCTCAAGCCGGGTAAGTATTCGTTTACCACGCTTATGGATGCCACGAAGGTCGTCCAGCAGCTTATGGAAGGTCCCAACGCCGGCTCCGATGCGCTCACGATTCCTGAGGGCCTGACGGTCGATCAGGTTGCCGACCGCGTGGCCAAGGCGTACGACAGCATTTCTAAGGAAGACTTCCTTAACCAGGCTAAGGCGAGCAATTATGTGAATGATTACGCCTTCCTTAAGGGCGCTGCAAACGATTCGCTCGAGGGCTTTCTATTCCCCAAGACCTATTCGTTGGGCAAGGACCCGTCTGCCGACGATGTGATTCGCGCCATGCTCGACCAGTTCAACGCCGAGTATAAGTCGCTTGACTTTGCCAGCTGCGAGGCAAAAATCAAGGAGCGCTACGGCGTGGAGATGTCCGATTACGACATCGTTAACCTTGCCTCGATCGTCGAGCGCGAGGGCCTTAACGCCGACCAGCGCGCGCACGTGGCATCGGTTTTCTATAACCGTCTGGCGGGTAAGCTCGATGGTCTGCGTTACCTCAACAGCGATGCGACCATGATGTATGTCACCGGCGGCGAGGTTACCGCCGATGACCTGCAGAGCGATAGCCCGTATAACACCTATAAGCACGAGGGCCTGCCGCCCACTCCCATCTGCTCTCCGTCGCTCGAGGCGCTCAAGGCTACCCTTGAGCCGACCGACTCCGATGACCTGTATTTCTACATTACGCAGGACGAGGAGTATTTCTCGAAGACCTACGAAGAGCACCAACAGTCTTGGAATTGATCATGAGGATTTTTAGCCCCAAACGATATGTTGCCTCGGTCGACCGCATCGACCTCGATACCCTCTGGGCCGACGGCAAGCGCGCCATTCTGCTCGATCGCGACAACACCCTGGTGCCGCGTGATACCGAGCAGGTACCTGCCGCGGTCTCCGCTTGGCTCGAGGCCGCCCATGCCAAGGGCTTTAAGCTGTGCATGGTGTCCAACAACTGGCATCGCGACCAGGTCATGGCGTCGGCGCGCGAGCTGGGGCTCGAGGCCATTAGCCATGCCATGAAGCCGGCGCCATTTGCCCTCAAAGCGGGTCTTAAACGTCTGGGCGCCACGGCCGACGAGGCCGTGCTGATCGGGGATCAGCTTTACACGGACGTGTGGAGCGGTAACTTTGCCGGTGTTGACACTATTCTGGTCAAGCCGCAGGCAACCCAGGACCTGTGGTACACGCAGATCTTCCGTATCTTTGAGCGCCGGGCCCTGCGCGACCTTCCCTGCGAGGAATAGGTTTCGCCATGTCTCAGCACATCAAACACGGCTGCGACCATATCTTCTTTATCGGCTTTTTGGGCGCGGGCAAGTCGACGCTTGCGCGCAACGTGGGCACTATGTTCAAGCGTCGATTCATCGATACCGATCGTTTGGTTGTGCGTCGTTGCGGCAAGTCGGTGACCGAGATTTTTGAGACCGAGGGCGAGGATCGTTTTCGCGAGCTCGAGACCTCGGCACTCCGTTCGCTTCAAAGCGAGCGCAGTCTGCTGGTATCGTGCGGGGGCGGCATCGTCGAGACGCCGGTTAACATTGAACTGATGCACGAGATGGGTACCTGTGTGTACCTCGAAGGCGACTTTGAGGACTCGTTGCGCCAGATTCGCCGCTCCGATACCCGGCCTGATTTCCGCTCGCCCGAGCACGCCGCGCGCCTGTTTGAGCATCGCCGTCCGCTGTATCGCCAAGCCGCCGATATTACCCTTGATATTCGCAACAAGTCCTTCGAGGACGTTTCCTACCTTTGTGCCGAGAAGCTTTTGGAGCGTGGACTGCTATGATTCGCCGTCAACTTATCAATTTCCAAAACCGCAGTGTCGATGTCCGCGTCGGATTGGGCGCGTTCGAGGAGCTGTCGCGCATGTTTGCCTCGGCTGTGGGCAAGCCTAAGCGCGCGATGGTTGTTTGGAACGACGCCACATCCGAGCGTTTTGGCGAGGTCGTCGAGCATGCGCTGGTCGACGCCGGTTTTGCCGTGTCGCTGCTCGCCCTCGAGGTTTCTCCTGCCGGCGCTATGCTGGCCGATGCCGATACCGTCTTTGGCGCCCTGTCGGCTAACGGTATTACCTGCGACGATCTTGTTGTCGCTGTTGGTGACACGGCGACCTGTTCGGTCGTTTGCTGGTGTGCCAATCAGTGGTGCGGTCGCACCGAGTGCGCCTTGCTGCCGACGACGCTCGACGCCATGCTCACGGTTGCGACGACCATGAAGCCGCTCGTCGCCTCGTCGGCGAATGCACTTCCCGCTATCGCGTTCCGTCCCGAGCCGGGCTTGGTCGTGTGTGACCTCGACCTTGTTCGCGAGGCGGACCCCGAGGACCTCAAGTTCGGCTATGCGGTACTTGTTGGCACCATGCTTTCGAGCAGCAAGTCCCGTTGGAATCAGTTTACTGAGACCGTCCCTGAGATTCTCGCGGGCGAGGAGGTCGCGCTCGTCAATGCCGTTCAGTGGTCTCAGACTGCTCGCAAGGACGTACTGATGGCTACGAACCCGAGCGCCCGCCATGCGCTCGATTTTGGTAAGACGGGGGAGCGTACCCTGCGCGCCTGCCTGGGCGATACCGCTTCGCAGGTCTCTGCCTACCAGCTGTTGTCCGAGGGCATGCGCTTTGAGGCGCGCCTAGCACATGATGCCTGCGACTTCGATATCGATTACGTTTTTGAGGTCGATGACTGCCTGGAGGACTTTGGCATCGAGGAGCTTGCCTTCGACCTGGAGCCCACGGCGTTTATCGAGGAGTTCCGTAAGCAGCAGTTCGCCCGCTCGAACCGCAGCATGTTGCCGCTGCCCGCGGCGCTCGGCGCCATTCGTCTAACGAGCGTTGAGGACGAGGTTCTTGAGCGCCATGCTCACGCCTACTTGGCTTCTCGCAAAGAACTTCTCTAAGATTTATTGACATCCATCGTCTTTCGTATCATGTTGAGGGACGGGTTTCCAATCGGTTGCGGTTCGCATGCGATTCCGACGTTCGGTTGAGACCCGTCCCGCACTTTTTGAGACAACAAGAAAGGAATCTGCATGTCTGAGTTTGCTGCCGGTCCTGCCGGTCGTATCGAACGTGTCCGTGCCCTGATGGTCGAGCGCGGCTACGACGCTATCGTGGTACGCGACGAGGCCAATCTTCGTTGGCTCACGGGCGTGAAGGGCGTCTTCGACTACACCTTCGAGTTCCCGCACGCGGCGTTTATTACGGCTGACCAGTGCCTGTTCCATACCGACTCGCGCTACCTCAACAGCTTTGAGGAGAACACGCCCGCCGGCAGCCCTTGGGTCTACGATATGGACGAGGGCACCATCCCCGGTTGGGTCGCCGGCAAGATCGCGGCCAACAAGTGCCGCGTCTGCGCCGTCGAGGACGACATGCAGATCAACTTCTACCAGGGTATTCAGCGTGGTCTGGAGGACCGTTCCGTCGCCTGCATGTTGCCGCTGATGCATGATGACATCCGCAAGATGCGCGCCATCAAGGACGCCGAGGAGATCGAGCTCATGCGCCATGCACAGTCGATCACCGATGCCGCCTTCCAGCATATGCTCGGCTTTATTAAGCCCGGTATGACCGAGAAGCAGGTTCGCAACGAGCTCGAGAACTTTATGTTCGCCAACGGCGCCGACAGCCTGGCCTTCGGCTCCATCGTGGCGAGCGGTCCCAACACCGCCAACCCGCACGCCGTGCCGAGTGACCGCGTGATCGAGAAGGGCGACTTCGTCCTCATGGATTACGGCGCGGGCTACTGCGATTATCGTTCCGACATGACGCGCACCGTCGTGATGGGCGAGCCTACCCAGGAGCAGCTCGATCTGTACGCGCTCGTGCGCCGTACGCACGAGGAATGCGTCGCCGCCATCCATCCGGGCGTCGAGGGCAATGACATTTTTAAGCTTTCCAAGAAGATCATCGGCGATGCCGGCTATGGCGATTACTACAACCACGGTCTGGGCCACGGCGTGGGTATCGACATCCATGAGCTGCCCAACTTCAACCGCAGCAAGAACACCATCGAGGTCGGCTCGGTTATCACCATGGAGCCCGGCGTGTATCTGCCCGGTGTGGGCGGCGTGCGCCTGGAGGACTACGGCGTGGTCACCGAGAACGGCTACGAGCCCTTCACCAAGACCCCGCACGACCTGCACGTCATCGACTGCTAGCCTATTTCGATAGATTTTTGGGGCGGGGCGTCCGGTTCGATTCGGACGCCCCGCGTTCTCTTTTTATGCGCTCGCTGCAGGCGCCGTCTGCAAGTGTATAATTTCGGTCGTATGTAATTTGGACGCTTGTGCGTTCTGCCCATAACAAGAAAGGTCGCTATGCCTACCATTTCTACCGCCGACTTCAAGAACGGCCTCGGTCTCCGCATTAAGGACAAGGTCTACACCATCGTCGAGTTCCAGCATGTCAAGCCGGGCAAGGGCGGCGCGTTTGTGCGCTACAAGACCCGCGACATCAAGAGCGGCCGCGTCGTCGAGAACACCTGTAACGCCGGCACCAAGTTCGAGAGCGTTATGCTCACCACCCGTGAGTTCCAGTACCTCTACAACGATGGCGCCGACTACATCTTCATGGACAATGAGACCTATGAGCAGGTTCCCGTTCCCGAGGACATGGTGGGCGAGAACTCCAAGTGGCTGCGTGAGAACGACATCTGCCAGCTGCTCTTTGCCGACGATGAGCTCATGGGCGTGACCCCGCCGATGTTCATCGAGACCACCATCGTCCAGACCGACCCGGGCTTTAAGGGCGACACCGTCCAGGGTTCCACCAAGCCGGCCACGATCGACACCGGCGCTGTCATCCAGGTCCCCATGTACCTCAACGAGGGCGAGGTCATCAAGGTTGACACCCGCGACGGCAAGTTCGTCTCCCGCGTCTAGCAACCAACTCTTCTAGGAGGACTCATGCCCCAGGAAATCAAGATTGACGGCATCGGCATTTCGCCCGATGTTCTGACCGCCATCGTCTCGCGCGCCGTGTCGGATGTCGAGGGCATCGCCTCCGTTGGCGTCAAGGACCTTGCCACCAACCTTGTCTCCATGATGCTCTCGTCCAAGGCCCCGGCTTCCGAGCCGGCGGTCGAGGCCGAGGTCGTCGGTGACAAGCTCGCACTCACCGTGCGTGTCGTGGTGTTCTTTGGCTATCCGTTCAAGAAACTCGCCGAGGCCGTTCGCGCCGCCGTGGTCGCCGCCATCGATGCCCAGGTGGGCGTTGAGGTCGAACGCGTTGACGTTTGCATCGACGGCCTCGTTTTCCCCAAGGAGTAACCTTTGAGCCTTAAGGTTTATCGCGGGCGCACGCTTGCCCGCAGTCAGGCGCTGCAGCTGCTGTTCCAGGCCGAGGCCACGGACAGCCCGCTCGAGCGCGTCCTCGAGGGCGATTTCCTGATCTCGAAGGGTCCCCTCGACCCCTATGCGCTGGAGCTTTGCCGCGGTGCCTACGAGCACATCGATCGCATCGATTGTGCCCTGCGCGCCGTCGCTAAGAACTGGGATCTTATGCGCATGCCCGGTGCCGACCGCAACCTTCTGCGTATCGCCGTCTACGAGATGCGCTTCCTTACCGACGAGGAGGTCTCGGACGCTATCGTGATCAACGAGGCAGTCGAGATTGCCAAGGCTTATGGTACCGACCAGTCCGCGTCGTTTGTCAACGGCGTGCTGGGCAAGATCGCTCGCAGTGAGGAGCTGCCGGGCGAGGACCTGTACCAAGAGCTGCTGGCCGAGGATCGCGCTCGCGAGGAGGCACAGGCTGCCGAGGCGGCCGCCAAGGTCGCTGCCGCTCAGGCTGCCGCCGGTGTACTTGCTGAGGATGCGGACGCTGCTGAGGCCGTCGAGGCCGACTCCATCGAGGAGTAGCCATGCCAGAGGGTTCCGTCCGCAACTTCGATGAGATCTCGGATTGCCTGGACCAGATTATCGCCACCGTTCGCTCCAAGGATACGTCCTTGGAGCGTTCGCTCGATTTGTTTGACGAGGCGATTGAGCTGGGCTCCCGTGCGGTCGATATGGTCGACAAGTTTGAGCTGACGCCGCGTGAGGCCGACAAGCTCGAGCAGGAATACGATGAGGATGCGGCAAACGAGTCCCAAGATAGACAGGCTGCATCTCCGGATACGAATGGTTGATGGCATTCATGAAACGCGTGCGTCTCGATGACGAACTGATTTCACAGGGCATCTGCGCCGATCGCGCGGATGCCCTTCGCACTCTTATGGCCGGCTTGGTTTCGAGTGGCGGTGAGCGTTTGACCTCCCCGGGGCTCAAGGTGACGCCGGGCCTGCCACTGCACGTTAAGGGGCACATCCCGTATGTTGGGCGCGGCGGGCTCAAGCTCGAGGGCGCGCTCGATGCGTTTGGGATCGATCCGACGGACCTTGCTTGCCTCGATGTGGGATGCTCCACGGGCGGCTTTACCGATTGCCTGCTCAAGCGCGGCGCCGCCACGGTCGTTTCGGTCGACGTGGGCTGTGCTCAGTTCGATTGGTCGCTTCGTCAGGACGATCGCGTGACGCTCCACGAGCGCACGAATGTGACGCAGCTGCCCGAGCTCGGCTACGGCGGCGCTATCGATCTGGCCGTGTGCGATGTGTCGTTTACAAGTATCGCGAATGTCATCGACGCCGTGCTGGCGTGTCTGAAGCCTTCGGGTTCGTTTTGCACGCTCGTAAAGCCGCAGTTTGAGGCGCCGGCTGCGCTGGTGGGCGAGGGCGGCATCGTTACCGACCCCGCCGTCCGCCGCGATACGCTCGTGGCGGCGATTGAACTCTTTGCCGCTAAGGGCCTGTTCCCGGTCGACGTGTGCGTATCGCCTATCCATGGTGCCAAGGGCAACGTCGAGTTTTTCCTGTACGGCACGAGGTTTGCCCCCGGGGAGCGCGCCGACGATGAGCTGCAATCCCAGGTATCGGTTTTGAGCGAGAAAGCTGCAACGCTATGAAGGTCTTTCTGGTTCCCAATTACTACAAGCAAGAGGCGGTCGAGAGCGGCCTGATGCTCGAGCTTTGGCTTTCGCGCCAGGGCTACGAGGTTGCATGGGCTGCCGACCAGCGTTCCAAGATCCAGAGCACGCCCGATGTTGACGATGCCGACCTGGTCATTACGCTCGGCGGCGACGGTACGTTGCTGCGTGCCGCCCGCATCCTTAACTATCGTGAGATTCCCATTTTGGGTCTTTCCTATGGCCACTTGGGCTTTTTGACGGCCGCGAGCCCCGAGGAGCGCGACATTTTGCAGGTTGTGAGCGATGCCCTGTCCGGTGAGCTCCACGTGAGCCGTCGCGCTACTATCGCCGCAGACATCATTTCCGTGCGCGAGGACGGTACGAAAGATGTCGTGCGTTCGTTCGCCCTCAACGATATGGCGCTTACGCGCGGGCCCCTGTCCGATATGGTCGAGTTTGACATCACGGTGTCCGGCCATCATATCGATCGCCTGCGCGGTGACGGCGTTGTTGTGTCCACGGCGACCGGCTCTACGGGCTATGCGCTTTCCGCCGGCGGCCCTATCGTGAGCCCCGATTACACGGGTATGGTTTGCGTGCCCATCGCTCCGCACACCATTCAGGCCCGTGCGTTCTTGACTTCGCCAAGCGATGTCGTCGAGATCTTTATGTCCGATGATCGCCCAAGCGTGCCGGCCATTGCCATCGACGGACAGTTTATTACATGCGACGGCACGGTTGAGAGCGTGGCCGTGCGCCGTGGTCCCGGCGATGTGCTGCTGCTCGACTACGGCCCCGAGAGCTTCTACAACTCGGTGAGCCGCGTGTTCTACGGAGTGCGTCATGATCGATGAGCTGCAGGTTTCCAACATTGCACTCATTCGCGAGGCGACGTTGGTGCCGAGTGCCGGCTTGACCGTCCTGACCGGTGAGACCGGTGCTGGCAAGACCGCGCTGCTCTCGGCGCTCAAGCTTATTTTGGGTGAGCGCGCCGATTCGTCGACGGTTCGCGAGGGCGAGGCGCTTGCCAGCGTCGAGGCGCGCCTGTTCGACGGCCCGCACGACACGGATGGCTTCACCGTGCAGCGCAGCCTTTCTGCCGAGGGCCGCAGCCGCGTAAAAATTGACGGCCGCATTGCCAGCGTGCGCGAGCTTTCGGAGTGCGTCGGCGTGATGATGGATCTATGTGGCCAGCATGAACATCAGCGCCTGCTCGACCCGGCGCACCATGTTGCCATGGTCGATGCTTGGGCTGGGCGCGCGGCGCTTGAGGCGCTCGAGAAGTATCGCACCTGCTTTAAGGCTTCGCGTGCCGCCGCCAAGGAGCTTCGCCGTGTGGAGGAAGCCTCGCGTGCGCAGGGGAGTCGCGTCGAGGAAGCGCGTTTTGCCCTCGAGCGTATCGCCGAGGTCGACCCCAAGCCAGGCGAGTACGAGGAACTCGAGGAGCTGCTGCCTCGCTCGGAGCATGCCGAGGTTTTGGTGGCGACGGCAAACGAGGCCCATGCATCGCTTGCTGCCGAAGGGGGAGCGCTCGATGCCGTGAATGGCGCCGTGGCCGAGCTTTCACGCATGGCTGCCGTCGATCGCAAGCTGGGCGACATTGCCGATGCGCTTTCGGATGCCTGTATCTCGCTTGAGGATTGCGCCAACGAGCTTCGTGCCTATCGCGATGGCGTTGCGTTTGACCCTCGTGAGCTCGCTCGCATGCGCGAGCGCTATTCCGATCTTAGGGGCCTGCTGCGTCAGTGGGGGCCCACTATGGATGATGTCTTTGCCATGCGTGATCGCTCGCAAGAGCTGTTGTCCCTAGTCGATGATGGTGATGAGCAGATTAAGAAGGCTTGCGAGGCACTCGGGAACGCTGAGCACGATCTTTTTGCTGCCGCCAAGGTGCTTAAGCGCGCGCGGAACACCGCTGCCCCGCGCTTTTGTCACGAGGTTGGCCGTCAGATGGCGCGCCTGGAGATGGACGGCGCCGAGCTCGTCTGGGAGTCGCGCGATCTTCCGCGTGCCGAATGGACGCCGGCAGGCCCTTCGAGCTACGAGCTGCTATATCGCAGTGGCGCCGGCTTGACACCTCGTCCATTGCGCCGCATTGCGTCGGGCGGCGAGCTGAGCCGCGTGATGCTGGCGAGCAAGGTTGTCCTTGGCAACGCGGATGGCGTGGATACGCTGGTGTTCGACGAGGTCGATGCCGGTGTCGGCGGCTCCACCGCCCGTGCGCTGGCCGGTGTACTAGCCGATCTTGCCGCCACGCATCAGGTGATTGTCGTAACCCACCTGGCGCAGGTCGCCGTCATGGCCGACAAGCATTACGTGGTCAGTAAAGAGCCCGGCGACGTTCCCCAAACGCATTTGGATGAGGTAGCTGGGGACGCCCGTACCGCAGAGATCGCCCGTATGCTGAGCGGCGACCAGTCAGAGGCAAGCCTGGCGCACGCCAGGCAGATGCTGGAAGAAGCGCGTGCTTAGACCGAGCCGCCACATGCATGTCCGACCCGGAAGCCACGAAACCGGCCCATCTACTACGTTTAATAGGCTTTCGGCAACCATGCCAAGAATTGCAAAAAGAAAACCGCAGGTAGAACGCCTGCGGTTTTCTCTAATTTCGGTATGTGGTTGGGCCATACTGATAAAACGTAGTAGATGGGCCGGTTTCGTGCCGAGCGGCGTTTGTCGGCTCCCCAAATGTCTACTCCACGACCTTATCCGGTTGGATGAGTTCCTCATAGTAGCTGATGTGCTCTCGGGCGTCATCGATTTCGGGCAGCAGGAAGTTGTAGATAACCTCGATGATCATCGTGGCGCTCATCTTGGAGAACGCGAAGTCGCCCGTTGTCAGCAGCGCCTCGTGGTTCACAGTATTAAAGGTGTAGTCGGCCAGGCGCGCAAGTGGAGACTTGCTGTCGCTGCTGATGACTACTACGGTAGCACCGCAGTCGCGAGCTGCTTTTGCCATGCGGTTCAGTCGACGCGACTTGCCAGAGTTCGAGATCAGCACGATGACATCACCAGGGCGCAACGTGAGCGCGAAACCAATCGAGGTCTCGCTGATGGTGCTCGCCATACAGCGCAGGCCCAGCTGCGAAAACTTAAATGTCGCATCGAGCGCGACTGCGTTCGTATTGCCCACGGCGGCGAACTCAATAACGCCGGCATTCTTAAGTGCGTGCACAACTGCGGCCAACGTGTCGTGATCAATGCCGTCGATGGTCGCGTTAAGCTCGCTCACCTTAGCGGCAAGGATATTTTTAAGGCTCTGCTCCATGTTGTCGAGCGAGACCTCGTCGGTCAGGCCCTCGTTGCGCTGACTCTCCAAGTCGCGCGCCAACGAAAACTGAAAACTGCGGAAGCTGCCAAAGCCCAGCTTGCGGCAAAAGCGCGAAACCGTCGCCTCGGACGTGGCAGCGGCTCGTGAGAGCTGGGCGGCCGTAAGGCGCGGCGCCTCGGACTGGTGCTCTAGGATATAGTCGACAATGCGCTGCTCGGACTCGCTGTACCCTTTGTGCGTACTAATAAGGGAGAGCGCGCTCTTGCTGCTATCGGTCATGGATGGCTCCTGGTTGGCATTGAAAATCGGACTCGTTTTTCAATGCCATAGTATACGGGCAGTTTCAATTACAAGATACACCTTGCCGTTTCAAGTGTTGATGGTAAACTTTCACTTACCGTTTACGGTTATGAAAGAACCTTTCACCGGAGAATTGCGCCTTGTCTCTTCTCACGCGGACGGTAGGTTGGTATCTTTCAAGTGTGGAAAAACGCGCATTGAAGCGCGTGTAGGGGAGCGCCCGCGGGCGCAGAACTCAAGAAGGAGGGACACATGGCTAAGTTTGACATCATCGCCGCCACCGGTTGCCCGACCGGTATCGCGCACACCTTCATGGCGAAGGAGGCGCTGGAGAAGGCAGCTGCCGAGCGCGGTCTGACCATTAAGGTCGAGACCCATGGCCAGGTCGGTGTCGAGAACGAGCTCACCAAGAGCGAGATCGCCGGTGCCAAGGCCGTCGTCGTCGCAGCCGATAAGGATGTCCAGGCTGAGCGTTTCGCCGGTAAGCCCATGGTTTCCGTTGGTGTTTCCAAGGCCCTGTCTGTCGAGGCTGCCGGTAAGCTGATCGACCGCGCGCTCGCCGCCAAGGGCGACGACACGGTTGCCGCTGCCGCCGATGTCGAGGACGAGGTCGAGGAGAAGGAGTCCATCGGTCACGTCATTTACAAGCACCTCATGAACGGCGTCAGCCACATGCTGGTCTTCGTCGTTGCCGGTGGTGTTCTGACCGCCATTTCGTTCCTGTGGGGCATCACGTCCTTTGATTCGACGGCTGCCGACTACAACAGCTTTGCCGCGATGCTCAAGATTATCGGCGGTATCGCCATGAACCTCATGGTTCCGGTGCTCTCCGCCTACATCGCCGAGTCTATCGGCAAGCGCCCGGCGCTCGTCCCCGGCTTTGTTGCCGGTATGATTGCCATCCAGGGTCTGCCCGTTAACGCCGATACCGGCATGATCGACGCTGGAGGCTCGGGTGTGGGCTTTGGCTTCCTGGGCGGCATCGTCGGCGGCTTCCTCGCCGGCTATGTCATTTTGCTGCTCGAGAAGGTTTTCTCTAAAATTCCCGCGAGCCTTAATGGCCTGAAGGCAATCTTCCTGTATCCGCTGTGCTCTACCGCCATCGTCGGCCTGGTCATGCTCGGTATTTCCGGCCCCATGGCTGCCATTAACCAGGGCATGATGGATTTCCTGCAGAGCCTCGGTAACTCCGGTCCGGTGATCCTTGGCCTGGCCATCGGCTGCATGTGCGCATTTGATATGGGCGGCCCGGTCAACAAGGCTGCTTACGCTACTGGCACCTTCCTGCTCGGTACCGCTCTCGAAGCTGGCGTCGGCACCGAGACCTACAACTTCGGCACCAACTTCATGGCTGCCGTCTCCGCCGCTTGCATCGTTCCGCCGCTGATCACCACCTTCGCCGTCGTTGTCGGCAAGAAGTACTTCAGCCAGGAGGATCATGACGCCGGTATCGTCAACCTTATCCTTGGTTGCACCCACATCACCGAGGGCGCCATTCCGTTCATGACCAAGAACATCTGGCCCGTCATGCCCATCATGATGGTCGGTTCTTCCATCGCTTCCATCTTGACCATCTTCTTCAACGTTCACGATCCGGCGCCTCACGGCGGCTTCCTGGTCCTGCCCGTTGTCGAGAACGGCCCGCAGTGGGTCCTCGCGATTCTCATCGGCGCCGTGGTCGGTGGCATCCTGTTCGTGGCCTTCAAGAAGTACGATTTCGAGAAGAACCAGAAGCCCGCTCCTGCAACCAAGCCGGTTGAGGCCCCCAAGGCCGCTGCTGTCGAGGCCCCCAAGGCCGAGGCTGCTGACTTCGTGAAGGTCGAGAACGTCTTTGTCGCCGAGGACTTCACTTCTCGTGACGAGGCCCTGAGCTTTGTCTCCAACCAGGCCGTCAAAGCCGGTATCGCCAGCGATGCCGACGCCGTGATGAACGCCTTCCTGGCCCGCGAGGCCGAGGGCACCACGGGCATGATGGAGGGCTTCGCCATTCCGCATGCCAAGTCCGACGCCATCACCGAGGCTGCCGTCATCGTCGTCAAGGACGACTCTGGCGTGACCGGTTGGGACACTATGGATGGCGCTCCCGTCAACGTTGCCATCGCCCTGCTCATCCCGGGCGCTCAGGCTGGCACCACGCATCTCAAGATCCTGTCCAAGGTCGCCGAGGCGCTTATGGACGAGGACTTCCGTGCCACCGTCAAGGGTTCCACCGACGCCGCCGAGATCGCCAAGACGATCAACGCCCGCCTGGTTTAATCCAGCAGCTAGCGAATAATATCGCCCCTTGCAACAAAGGCGGAGACCCTCTCCAGGGCCTCCGCCTTTTTTCATCCCCAAATAAGTTGCGGTGAAATAGGGACTGTTTATACGATTCAACTCCAAATCCAGTCCCTATTTCACCGCAACTTACAAAAGGGTATAGATAGACCCCATCAACCAAATCAACCAGGCGAACAAAAAGTCAGCCAGAATTCCGTTCGCACGATATTGCTCTGGACCGACCGAGTTTCCGCAGCTTGCTCGCCCACAGGGGGCCGGGCGCGGCCAGTGAGATTTATCGCGAGTTCCGCACGAGCCG
>JAXIYS010000080.1:0-6404 GCA_036304385.1 Collinsella sp.
AGCTGGCGCTTGTAGGCGTGGAAGCGCTTAACCTGAACATCGAAGACGGTGTTGGGGTCAATGACCAGACCGGTCTCGGCCTTAACGTAGGCGGCCAGGCGTTCCTTGTTGGCGCGCTTGGAGGCACCCACGGCCTTCAGGAACTCGGTGTCGTTCTGGAACTCCTTGAGCTTCTCCAGCTCAAAGGCGTCCTTCAGCCAGCCATCGCCAATGGCCTCGGTCACGAGCTTGGCATAGGTGGGGTTAGCCTCGGCAAAGAAGCGACGGTGCGAGATGCCGTTGGTCTTGTTGTTGAACTTTTCGGGCGTCAGGGCATAGAAGTCCTTGAGCACGATGTTCTTGATGATGTCGGAGTGAATCTTTGCCACGCCGTTGACGCTGTGGCTGCAGATCACAGACAGGTTGGCCATGCGAATCTCGCCGTCCCACAGAATGGCGGTCTGGCGCAGACGCTCCTGCCAGCCCTCCTGCGTGGTGTCGAACGACTCGTGCCAACGACGGCTGATCTCGTCGATGATCTGGTACACACGGGGGAGGAGCTTGGAGAACGTGCCGATGGGCCACTTCTCCAGAGCCTCGGGCAGGATGGTGTGGTTGGTGTAGCTCACGACCTGCGTCACGATGTTCCAGGCGTCGTCCCACTCGAGCTTCTTTTCGTCGATCAGGATGCGCATGAGCTCGGGGCCGCACATGGCGGGGTGGGTGTCGTTGGTATGGATGGCCACAAACTGCGGCAGCAGCTTCCAATGCTCGCCGTGCTCCTTCTCAAAGGTGTCGAGCAGGCTGTAGATGCCGGCCGAAACAAACAGGTACTCCTGCTTCAGGCGCAGCAGACGGCCGTGCTCGCCGGCGTCGTTGGGGTAGAGGATGGCGCTGATGGCCTCGGCCTCGGCGCGCTCGGCGTCGGCCAGGGCATAGTCGCCGCGGTTGAAGGCCTCCAGGTCAAAGTGCTCCTCGACCGGCTCGGCAGCCCAGACGCGCAGCTTGTTGACGGTCTCGCCGGCATAGCCCACCACGGGGATGTCGTAAGGAACGGCCAAGATATCCTGCGTGTCCACCGTGCGGTAGAACGTGCGGCCGTTCTCCTCAAAGCCCTCGACATGGCCACCAAACTTAATGGTCACGGCCTTGTCCTGACGACGGACCTCCCAGGGATAGCCGTGGGTGAGCCACTCGTCGGTAGCCTCGACTTGGCTGCCGTTAACGATCTCCTGCTTAAATAGGCCGTAGCGGTAGCGCATGCCGTTGCCGTAGCCGGCAATGCCCTCGGCTGCCATGGAATCCAGAAAGCACGCGGCCAGACGGCCCAGGCCACCGTTGCCCAGAGCCGGATCGGGCTCCTGATTCTCGATGACGGAAAGGTCGAAGCCCATGTCGTCGAGCGCCTCGGCGACCATGTCGCGCACGCCAAAGTTGAGCAGGTAGTTGTCGAGCAGGCGGCCGATCAAAAACTCGATCGAGAAGTAGTACACGCGTTTTTTGCCCTCGGCGGTGGCGCGGGCGTCGCTCTTGGTGGCAACGGTGCGTGCCTTCTCGGCCACGAGCTTGGCCAGGGCGTTAAAGCGGTCGAGGTCGCTGGCGGCCTCGACGCTCTTGCCGCTGATGCTCATGACGGCATCGCGATAGAGCTCGGTAAACTCCTGTTTGTTGTCGAAGATCTTATTCATACGTTCCTTTCCCCCGGGGATGATTCTCCCGGAACGGTTATGACTTGTATCCTACGCCCCGTCGGGGCGGGTAATTACAGCTGTAACGGTTTTGTTACGCATCCTTGGCAGAAGACTTAACGGAAGCAGACTTGGCCTTGGGAGCAGCCTTTTTGGTGGTTGCCTTCTTGGCCTTGGCGGTCTTGGCAGCGGGCTTGGCAGCCTTCGCCTTGGCCGGGGCCTTCTTGGCAGCCGCAGGCTTGGGCTTCACCGAGGACGTGCGCTTCTTGGGCGCAGCCTTGGGAGCCTCGACCACCGGCGGCTTGTAGCTGCTGGGGCCGCGGCGCTTAAGCACCACGCCAGCCAGGCCGGGCACCTTGATCTCAATGGAGTCCATCTGCCCGTTCCAGGGATATGGCTCGCTCGAGCAGGTGTAGGGCTCCTCGCCGGCGTATCCGCTGCCGCCAAACTCGGGACGGTCGGAATCAAAGATGACCTCCCAGTCGCCCTCACGCGGCACGCCCACACGGAAGCTCTCGTAGCTCGCCGGGTCAAAGTTAATCAGGATCACCAGGTCGTCATCGACGTCCTCGCCCTGGCGCACAAAGCTCACGATGGACTGCTTGGAGTTGTCCGCGTCGATCCAGGTAAAGCCGTCATCGGTGTAGCCGCGCTCGTACAGGGCGGGCTCGGCGGTGTACAGGTGGTTGAGCGCCTTGATAAACGCCTGATGATGCCTGTGAGTCTCGTACTCCTCGGTCAGGAACCACTGGATGGACTCGTAGTAGCGCCACTCAATAAACTGGCCGATCTCGTTGCCCATAAAGTTGAGCTTGGCACCGGGGTGCGTCATCTGGTAGAAGGCGAGCGTACGCAGGCCGGCAAACTGGCGCCACCAGTCGCCCGGCATGCGGCCGATGAGTGAGCACTTGCCGTGCACGACCTCGTCGTGGCTCAGCGGGCAAATGAAGTTCTCGGTAAAGGCGTACATGATCGAGAACGTGAGCAGGCCGTGGTTGCCGGGGCGCCACGGAAAATCAGTCTGCATGTAGTGCAAGGTGTCGTTCATCCAGCCCATGTCCCACTTATAGTGGAAGCCCAGGCCGCCGTCCTGCGGCGGATAGGTCACAAGCGGCCACGCGGTGGACTCCTCGGCCATCATCATCACGTCGGGGTAGTGCGCCTCCACGGCGCAGTTGACCTGGCGGATAAACGCGCTGGCGTCCAGGTCCTCCTCGGTCCCGTATTTGTTGAACTTCTTTTGGCCGGGATCGTCGATGCCAAAGTTGAGGTACAGCATGCTGGACACGCCGTCCATGCGAATGCCGTCCACGTGGAAGTTCTCGAGCCAGTACAGCACGTTGGAGACCAGGAAAGAGCGGACCTCGCCGCGGGCGAAGTCGAACTTGTGCGTACCCCAGTTGGGGTGAATCTCGTGCTCAAACAGCATGTGGCCGTTAAAGGTGGCAAGGCCGTGGGAGTCGGCGCAAAAACCGCCGGGCACCCAGTCCATGATCACGCCAATGCCTGCCTCGTGGCACGCATCGATAAAGTGCATGAGCTGCTGCGGGCTGCCGTAGCGCGACGTGGCGGCGTAATAGCCGGTCGTCTGGTAGCCCCAGGAGCCATCGAAGGGATGTTCCATGAGCGGCATGACCTCGATATGCGTATAGCCCATGTCGCGCACGTAGTCCACGAGCTCCACCGAGAGGTCGTCGTAGGTATAGAACTCGCCGCGCTGCGCGGGGAAGGGATCCATGGGGCCGGGGTAGTTGCCGTACTCGTCGGGCTCGCCCTGCGGCGCGTCGCCGTGGCGCTTCCACGAACCAATATGCACCTCGTAGATGTTAAGGGGCTGAGACATGTGGTTATGGCTGGCGCGGTGCTTGAGCCACGCGGCGTCGTTCCACTTGTAGCCATCGAGGGTCCACAGCACGCTGGCGGTACCCGGAGGGCATTCGGCCTTAAAGGCATACGGATCGGCCTTGTAGAGCTTTTCGCCCTCATTGGTCTCGATAAGGTATTTATAGAGCTGGCCTTGCTCGGCACCAGGAATAAAGCCTTCCCAAATAGCGCTCGTATGCATGGGCACCAGTGGGTTGGCTTGCTCATCCCAGTCGTTAAATTCGCCAATGACATGGACGCTCTTTACGTCGGGCGCCCAAACGCAAAAGCGCCAGCCACGCGTACGGTTCTGCGTGTCGGGGTGCGCGCCCATCTTTTCCCAGCTGCGCTCCCACGTGCCGATGCCAAACAGGTAGACATCGTCCTTGGTGAGCTCCGGTGCATGCGGGGCGGCTTTACGGGTAGCGGGCTTTTTGGTTGCTGGCTTTAGCTTTGTATCGCTCACGTTTGATCCCATCATGACGCGGCAGCGTGTTGCCTTGGTGACTAGATGCGAAAGGTCCAAGGCTGCACGAATCGAAGGGACGGCGATAGTTCTATGATTCGTTCCACCTCGCGTGCTCGGTGGAACTTTCGGCAGAAACTACGATAACACCTGTGCGTTAGTTTTATGGACGAAAGCGGATTTGCGGAGGCGTTTAATCGGTAAGCGACATGTTTATACCACTGGCAGAATTGCCGTGGTAAAACCCTTGACAGTTTTACCAATTAGAGCTTCAAAACTGATAGGCTAACGTTTGGTAAAACGTTTTTAGCAGATTGTTTACCATTTGACATTGAAAGGCTCGTTTATGGACCATATCGCTGCCCCAAGTGTTGCTTTTATTTTCGATTGCGACGGAACACTGGTTAATAGCTCCCCCGTCTGGGGCCATGCGCAGACCGAGTTATTGCGCTGTCATGGCATTGATGTGACGGTCGACGATTTTGCCCAGTTTGAACATCTTTCGCTGGAGGACGAGTGCCAGGCCTATCACGACACGTGGGGCATTGGCACGAATGGCGAGGAGCTGTACCGCGAGCTGGGCGAGATTCTGATTGATGGTTACTCCAAGGTACCGCCGCGCGAGGGCCTGCTTGCTTTTTTGGAGCAGGCGAAGGAGGCCGGTATTGCCATGTGCGTGGCCACGTCCACGCCGGCCGAACTGGTGCAGTCCGCCCTTGAGGCTGCTGGCCTTGATCGCTATATGGAGTTTATTACCACCACGGGCGAGGTGGGGCGCTCCAAGCAGTTCCCTGACGTGTACGAGCTGGCGTTGCGTCGCCTGGAAGAGCGCCACGGCTGCAAGTTCGATCGCAGCTGGGTGTTTGAGGACGCCGTCTTTGGACTTAAGAGCTCTGGCACTGCAGGCTTTAACCGCGTGGGTATCTATGACCAGCACGGCCGTATGGAGCGCGACGAGGTTCGCGATAACTGCGATATCTTTATCGATAGCTATGAGGACCTGGACCTGGCCCGCGTGCTTTCGTTTGAGGGCTAGGCGAGGGCCGTGGCTTGCAAAGCATTAGTGGTTTGCGGCTCGCCGGTGGTGGCGAGCCCCGAGTTGCTGTGTCACCTGGCAGGGGAGTGTGACCACATCGTTGCCGTAGACCGTGGGCTGGACGCCCTGTTGGGCGCTGGTCTGAGCTGCGACGTCTACGTCGGCGACGCTGACACCGTTAGCGATGAGGGACGCGCTCTGGTCGATGCCGCTGCCGATTTTGAAGTAGAACGCCACAACCCCTATAAAGACTACACCGATCTAGCGCTAGCACTGGACGCCATCCACCGCCGCTGGCCTGGTGCCGAAGTGGTAGCAACCTGCGCCACCGGCGGCCGCCCGGATATGGCACTTTCCGTACTGGGGCTGCTCGCGGGCTACGAGGATGCCCCCGTCTGGATCGAAGAAGACGAAGTGACGGCCAGAATCCTGCACCAGGACGAGACCTGGACCATCGAGGGCGCCGAGAGCAAAACCTTCTCCATCATCGCCATAGCCCCCAACACAGAGATAAGCGAACACGGCCTAGAGTGGGAACTAGACCACAGCCTCCTAGGACTCTTGGCTGACACGGGGATCTCTAATGTCGTCAGGAAAACGGCCAAGATCCAAGTCCACCAAGGCGTCGCAATCGGTTATTTATACCGTGAGGGTTTTATCGGAACAGTGGGTTAATTAGCTATTTTCGGCGAAGGCAAAAATAGCTAATTCAGCCCCGTCCCAAGAAAACCCGTAAGAAAGAAGATCAGCCCAAAAAAACTTCTTGCACAACCAAGAATCTTCCCCTATAGTACTTCCTCGTCACGGGGGCGTAGCTCAGCTGGGAGAGCGCTTGACTGGCAGTCAAGAGGTCAGGGGTTCGATCCCCCTCGTCTCCACCATCGTGAATTTAAGAGGCCACCGGATATCCGGTGGCCTCTTTTTGTACGTGTCCGTTTCTTAAGCCAAAGTGACACTCGCATCAACCCGCAAAAAGTTGCGCAATTACCTTCCCGGTTTTGTACAAAGTTTGTTAGCCAAACATAATAGTTTGAGCAATTCACGCCACCAGCAATACAACTCGGGCAGTGCTCATCAACCCACACCCCCCCATAAACCTGCGACAACGTGTGCAAGTCGGCACAATATTCCCCATAACCACGGTAAATAAACAATATGTTGCTCAACACACCCCAAAACGTCTGAGCCGTTCACTGTGCTAGGATACCAAACGTTGCATGGGTTCAACTGTGTTCACGGCTCCAGCAAGCCGCAAAGCGCAGGGTCCTTGATTATCGACTTTATCCGAACACCTCCCACATTCATCCGCACATGTGCGGATGAATGTGGGAACCCGATACCCTGAGGGCCGGATCGGCCGGCCCCGGGAGAT
>JAXIYS010000081.1:0-16416 GCA_036304385.1 Collinsella sp.
ATGATCCTGGGCGCCGACGGCAAGAAGCTCTCCAAGCGTCACGGCGCCACCTCGGTGGAGGAGTACCGCGACGCCGGTTACCTGTCCGATGCTTTCGTCAACTACCTGGCGCTGCTCGGCTGGTCGCTTGACGGCGAGACCACGATCATCCCGCGCGATGTCCTGGCCAGCAAGTTCTCGCTCGACCGCATCTCCAAGAACCCGGCGACCTTCGACCCCAAGAAGCTCGACTGGGTCAATGCCGAGTACATCAACGGCATGTCCGACGCTCAGTTTGCCGACGAGATCATGGTCCCCGAGCTGCATGAGGCCGGCCTCATCGAGGGCAACGTCGAGTACGGCGAGGACTGGATCGACGCGCTTGCCGCTATCGTCAAGCCGCGCACCAAGATGCCGGCCGACGCCGTGACCGTCGCCGCCCCCATCTTCGCTACGGCCGAGACGCTCGAGTATGACGAGAAGTCTGTCAACAAGGGCCTGGCCAAGGAAGGCATGGGCGCCATTCTGGATGCCGCCAAGGCTGCGCTCGAGGGCGTGGACGAGTGGACGGCTGCCAACATCGACGCTGCGCTTGAGCCGCTGCCCGTGCAGATGGACCTCAAGAAGCGCGTGGTGTTCCAAGCTGTGCGCGTCGCCGTCTGCGGCAACATGGTGAGCCCCCCGCTGGGCGAGACCATGGCGCTCGTCGGCCGCGACGACTGTCTGGCGCGCATTGATCGCGCCCGCACGATGGCGCTGTAGCAGCTGCGTAAACGCATGTATCCGAGCCCCGTTCACCCGAGCGGGGCTCTTGTGTCTGTAGACGTATGGGATAGGAGGTGCTGGGGCCATGGCCGAGCAACTGTCGCTATTTGGTTCGCCGGAACCTAAGGAAGCTCCGAAGTCTGCGGCCCCTGTCGCCGCCCCGGCGCAGCCCGAGCCCGTCGCCGCCTATGCGAGCGTAGTCCTCGACATCCCCACCCGTGCGCTGTCCGAGCCGTTTGCCTACGGCATTCCGCAGTCACTCGCCAACGATGCCCAGATCGGCTCCACCGTTCTGGTTCATTTTGGCAACCGTGCGGCCGCTGGATACATCGTCGACATCGCGCCCGAGCTGGCCGACCTGCAAGGTAACGACGCTCTCGATCCCGCGCGCATCAAGCCTATCGAGGCTATCCTCAGCAAGCCGCTCTTTACCGCTGAGGCTGCACGCATTGCGCGCTGGATGAGTCGCGAGTACGTCGCAACGCTTTCCGAGTGCCTGCGCCTGTTCTTGCCCCCGGGTGGAAGCCCGCGCGTGGTCAAGGGCAACGACGGCGTGTGGACCGTTGAGCGCCCCGCCGTCAAACCCATCCAAAACCGCTGGGTCATGCTCACGCCCGAGGGTTTCGACTACACGCCGCCCAAGACCGCCGTTCGCCAGCGCCAGCTCATCGAGGCTCTCCAGTGCGGCCCGGTCACGACGCGCGACCTCAACCTGCTCTATAGCAGCATGTCGGCGACCATTAAAGCGCTCGAAAAACGCGGCGTCGTGGTTGTGGAGGAGCGCCGCGCCTGGCGTGGCTGCAGCGAGCAGACCACGCTATCCTCGGCGAGCGGCAAGGCCCCGATGGCACTTACCAACGGCCAGCTGCAAGCACTTGCACAGATCGAGCGCGCCCGCTTGGATGCCCATGGCGATGTGGTGCTGGTCGATGGCGTTACCGGTTCCGGCAAAACCGAGGTCTACCTCTCGGCGATTGAGCGCGTACTCGCGGCCGGCCGTTCGGCCTGCGTGCTCGTGCCCGAGATTTCGCTGACGGCCCAGACTGTCGGCCGCTTCCGCTCGCGCTTTGGCGAGACGGTCGCTGTGTTCCATTCGCGTCTTTCTGCTGGCGAACGTCTGGACCAATGGGATATGGTCGCCAGCGGTGCGGCCCGCGTGGTCGTGGGCGCCCGCTCGGCGCTCTTTTGCCCGCTCAGCGACTTGGGCCTCATCATTATCGACGAGGAGCACGAGACCAGCTACAAGCAGGGTTCCAGCCCACGCTACCATGCGCGCGAGGTGGCTGCCGAGATGGCGCGCCGCTATCGGTGTCCGCTCGTGTTGGGCTCCGCCACACCTTCTGCTGAGGCCCTCGATCGCTGCCGCCGTGGCACGTATAACGGTGCCACCTGGACGCGCGTCGAGATGCCTGAGCGCCCGGGAAACGCCGTGCTGCCCACGGTCCGCATTGCCGATCTGCGCCGTGAGTTCGCACACGGCAGCCGCTCCATGTTCTCAAAACCGCTGATGGAAGGCCTGGAGCGTGTGGTCGAGCGCCGCGAGAAGGCCGTGCTGCTGCACAACCGCCGCGGCTTTGCGCCGTTCCTGATGTGCCGTGAATGTGGTTGCGTGCCCACCTGCAACCACTGCTCCACCGCGCTCACGTATCACGAGCGCACGCACACGCTGCAGTGCCACACCTGCGGATCGTCCTGGCGCGTGCAGCCCTATCCGGCGCCCACGAGCCGCTGTCCCAAGTGCGGCAGCCGCTACCTGGCAAAAATGGGCCTGGGCACGCAGCGGATCGAGGACGCGCTGCACCAGATGCTGCCTGACGACGTCGTCATCATTCGTATGGACGCCGATTCCACGCGCGGAAAGGATGCGCACAAAAAGCTGCTCGAGCAGTTCGATGCGGCCGATTGCGCGGTGCTGCTGGGTACCCAGATGATCGCCAAGGGTCTCGATTTTCCCGATGTCACGCTCGTGGGCGTGGTCAATGCCGACTTCGCCCTCAAGCTTCCCGATTTTCGCGCGGGGGAGCGTGCCTACGACCTGCTCGAGCAGGTGGCGGGCCGTGCCGGTCGCGGCGATCGTCCCGGCGAGGTCATCATCCAGACCTATCTGCCCGAGGACCCGGTCATCCGCGCCGTCGCCGAGCACGATCGCTCGATCTTTACCGACTACGACCTGGACCAGCGCCGCGACGCACTGTATCCGCCGTTCGTGCGCCTGGCCAACATCTTGGTATGGTCGACGAACGTGGATGACGCGCGGGACTACATCGGTCGCATCGCGAAGCTCCTCAAGCGCCGCTGGCATGCCGCCGCGCCCGACTTTTTGCGGGCGGGGAGCGCCGTGCCCCAGGTGCTTGGTCCGGCTTCGTGTGTAATCGAGAGAGCCAAGGACCGTTACCGCTTCCATCTGCTTGTAAAGTCGCCGGTAGGGTACCATATCTCTGATGATATCGACGCCTGTCTCAAAGAGGTGGGCTCCGTGCGCGGCGTGAGCGTGAGCGTTGACGTCGACGCCTATGATTTGATGTAACAACCCGAAAGGATGGCCATGGAAGCCAACGGAATCGTACTGTCGCCCGACCCTCGTCTGCGCCAGGAGTGCGCCGTCATCGAGGAGATCACCCCGGCGATCGAGGCGCTTGCCGATAAGATGAAGAAGATGATGTTCGACAACGGCGGTTGCGGTCTTGCTGCCCCGCAGATCGGCGAGCTCATTCAACTCGTCACCATCGACTGCGATTACAGCGACAAGAATGACTATGACCCGTACGTGCTCATCAACCCTGTCATTGTTGAGCAGAGCGACCATCTGGTGCCGTTTAGCGAGGGCTGCCTTTCCATCCCTGGCATTAGCTGCGAGATCGAGCGTCCCGATCACGTTGTCGTCGAGGCGTATGACCTGGATGCCAACCTGATTCGCTACGAGGCCACAGGCGATCTGTTCTGCGTGTGCCTGCAGCACGAGATCGATCACCTGCACGGCAATACCATGTTCGAGCGTCTTAAGCCCATGCAGAGGATCAAGGCAGTCAAGGAGTACCAGGACGCCCTGGCCCGCGGCGCTCGACCGGGCGAGACGGAGTAGGTCCCACCGTCCCCTTCCGCCGCAGGGCTTAGGTTATTGCTCCACGCGCAGTTCCGCACGAGCCGAAGAGCACTTAATGTGCTCTTCGTGCGAGCAGGACTGTTTGAGCATGGAGCAAAACCTAAGCCCTGCGGCGGAAGGGGACTGCGTTTTTGTGCTCCTTTTCGCCCGGGTGCCGTCGGGCCAGGGAAGGGCGTCTTCGCTGATAATTGCTTTGTTGGAAGAGCTGCTTTTATTGCGGCTCTTTCTTTGGTTTTGGGTATATTTGTTCTTGTTGAATTGTTATTGCGGATGGGCTGGGTACTTGGCTTTCCGCTGTTGTTTGTAGCTGTCTCGGCTTTGGTTGAGGGGAGACGTTCTTTATGCGTATTGTGTTTATGGGTACGCCTGATTTTGCTGTGCCTTCGTTGACTTCGCTTGTTGAGGCTGGGAACGAGATTGCGCTTGTTATTACTCGTCCCGATGCTGTTCGTGGGCGTGGTAAGAAACTCGAGCCGTCTCCTATTAAGGCTAAGGCGCTTGAGCTGGGGTTGCCGGTCATTGAGGCCAATCGTATGACGCCTGAGGTTGTTGAGGCGCTCCAGGCTGCGCGGGCTGATATTTTCTGTGTGGCTGCCTATGGTTGCATTTTGCCTGATGTGGTGCTGCATATGGCGCCGCTTGGTATTGTGAATGTTCATGCCTCGCTGCTGCCTCGTTGGCGTGGCGCTGCTCCCATTCAGCGTGCCATTCTTGCTGGTGACGAGGTTGCCGGCGTTTCCATTATGCGCATTGGGCATGGCGTGGATACGGGTGCTTATTGTGCTCAGGCCTCGACGTCGGTTTCCGGTAAGCATGCCGAGGCGCTGACCATGGAGCTTGCTGAACTGGGCGGTAAGTTGCTTGCCGATACGCTTCCTTCGCTTTCCGATGGTACCGCTGTGTGGACTGAACAGGATGAGTCGCTTGTTACCCATGCCGCCAAGATTTCTAAGCAGGAGATGCGTCTGGATCCTCAGATGGCGGCACTCGATTGCGTGCGACATGTGCTGGCTTCGTCCGACACCGCACCCGCCCGTTGCGTGATTGCCGGCAAGACGGTTCGTGTGCTCGATGCCGCGCCGGCTGATGTGTCGCTTGGCGAGGGTACTGTTGCCGTTAAGAGCAAGCGTGTTTACCTGGGCGTTTCCGATGCTGCGGTTGAACTGCTTGAGGTTAAGCCCGACGGCAAGCGTGCCATGGCTGCTTCTGCCTGGGCTGCCGGCCTGCAGGGTGCCGAACTTAGGTGGGGTGTACTGTCATGAGCAAGTTGTCTCCCGCGCGCAAGCTTGCGCTCGATGTGTTGATGGAAGCCGATCGCCGCGGTATGTACGCACGCGACGTGTTGTCTTCCCGTGCTTCCGCCAAGGCCATTGACCAGCGCGATTCCGCTTTTGCCGCTCGTTTGGCGCTCGGTGTTGCCGCCACGCAGGGCATTTTGGATGAGTTGCTCGATCAGTTTTTGGATAAGCCCAAAAAGGTCGCGCCGCGCGTTCGCATGGCGCTTCGCATCTCGGCCTTCGAGATGCTCTATCTGCATACGCCGGGCCGCGTTGCCGTGAGCCAGGGTGTTGAGCTGGTGCGCAGCGGTGCTAAGTCTGCCGCGGGCCTGGCTAACGCGGTGCTGCACAAGGTTGCGGACAACGTGGAGGATTTTGCCACGGCATCTGACGTGGATGAGTCCGAGCGCCGTTTGGTTCGCCTTTCGCGTTTGATGGGTCTTCCACGTTGGCTGTGCGCTCGTATTATGGCCTCGTTCGATACGCCCGAGGGCGCGCTCAACTTTGCCGGTAATCTGGCCCCCGCGCCGCTTGCACTGCACGAGAATGCGTTTGCGACCAAGGCCGACCCGTATATCTCGCAGCTCGTTGCGCCTGTCTTCCCGGGCTGCCATGCTCCGGTCGATGCACAGGTCACGGTTGCTTCGGGCGTTTTTGAGCGCGCTGCCGCGGTTGCCTCGGACCTCAACGCTCAGCTTATCGCTACTGCCGCTACACGTCCCGGTCGTTGCCTGGAGATTGGAGCCGGTCGCGGCACCAAGACCTATGTGATGATGTGTCAGGCCAAGCGTGCCGGGTATGAGCGTCAGCATACCGCGCTCGATCTGCACGATCGCAAGTGCGATCAGAATCTCGCGCGCCTGCATAAGGCGGGTATAACGGGTGTTCGTACGGTGTCGGGCGATGCCTGCGAGCTCAATGAGGTGCTCACGTCCTTTGACGCGATGCTTGGCGAGCCCGCCCTGTTCGACACGGTGTTTATCGATGCCCCGTGCTCGGGCACTGGCACTATGCGCCGTCATCCCGAGATTCCGTGGCGCCTGACCGAGAACGACGTTACGACTGAGCTGTCCCGCCTGCAGCTGACGATGCTCAAGGAAGCAGCCGTGCGCGTTGCTGCCGGCGGTGAGCTTATCTATGCCACCTGCTCGGTTTTTGATGAAGAGAACACGCAGGTCGTGGATGCTTTCCTGGCCTCTCCCGAGGGCGTCGGCTTTACCGTGGCGCCGCTCTCCGAAGCCCAGATTCTGCAGCTTCCCGATTTCGCGCAGGCCAAGAAGCTTGTCTCCGTGCGCCAAAACGACCGCGGGCTTTTCCAGAGCGTCCCCATAAACGCAGATTCCTACGACGGCCACTTCTGCGCCCGCCTGGTCCACAAGTAGCTACTAAGTTGCGGTGAAATAGGGATTGAATATCGGCTTCTACCCGCCAAACAGTCCTTATTTCACCGCAACTCAGAAGGTCGTGCGAGTGGAGATCGCAATAGCGGTAAAGAGTGGGAAAAATAGCCCCGTTTCATACTTGCTGTTATCAAAAGTAGGGCGGATTACGGGGTTAGATTGGTGATGCCCGACCACAGCAAAAATGGCCTAAGCAAAATCGCAGGTAGATGGCTTGTTGAAATATGCAAATTACCGGAATGGATAGAGGTTGTCAATTCAGCCCCGTAATCTGGCAGAGTTTTGAATTGTTACAAACTTAGCATCAGCCTGAAATCCGATCTAAAGAAAAGTTGCGGTGAAATAGTTCCTGTTTGGCCGTTGGATGGGCTGATTCAGGAACTATTTCACCGCAACTCATAGGGAAATCTGGGTAGCGGGATCGCTTATCGCTAGTGGTTATGCGGGCAGTTGGCGCAGCAGCCGCTGGTGGCGGTGGTGCTGGAACCACCGCTGCGCTGGTCGGTGTTGTAGAATCCGCTGCCCTCAAACTTGATGCCGCTGGCCGAGAACGTCTTGGTCGCCGGGGCACCGCAGTTCGGGCACACGACCTCGGGGGTCTCGGACATGGGATGCTCAACCTCAAACACGTTGCCGCAGCTCGAGCACTTGTAATCGTAGCGCGCCATAATACTTCCTTTTCAGCACAAAGCGGGCAGATCGCTCTGCCCGCATAAATTCAAACAGCTGTAACTGTACCCTATATCGAGGGTTTTATCACGCTTCGCCCCAGAATCTATGGGTGTTGCGCAGGAGCTTCGCAGTTTTATCCTCAGCTGCCTCAATATCGGCCTCATCGGCCTGCCAGATCCAGTTGCCCGTGGCGACACCCGGTACGTTCATGCGCGCATCGTCGCCTAGCCCCAGGACATCCTGCAGCGGCATCATCACCAGGGGAGCATCGCTTGCCAGCGCGTCACCCATCAACTTGGTCGCCACCTCAACACCGCTCGGTTCGTCGCCGCCCGCAAAGGAGCGCGTGCACCAACCTGCGAGCGTCGACGTGTCGTGCGTCGAGGTGTACAGGATCTTGCCCGGTGTGGGATGAATTCCGCAGCGAACGTCGTAGTCGCTAAACTCCAGCACGTCCATGCCGGGGAAGCCGCAGGTCGAAGCCATGGCACGAACGCCGGGCGTCAGGTAGCCCAGGTCCTCGGCGATAAAGTTGAGCGGCCCCAGCTCGTCATAGGCGGTCTGGAACAGGTCCTTGCCCGGACCTGCCAGCCAGCGGCCGTCGGCACAGGCCTCGCCGGCGGGGATGCTAAAGTAGGTATGGAAGCCCAGGAAGTGGTCCAGGCGCACGCGATCGTAGAGCGAGAACGCGCGACGCAGACGGTCCATCCACCAGCGGTAGCCGTTCTCCTTCATGTGATCCCAACGGAAGGTGGGGTTGCCCCACACCTGGCCCTCGGGCGCGAAATTGTCGGGCGGCGCGCCCGAAATCTCAATCGCCTTGCCGGTATCGGACAGCCAGAAGTTCTCGGGCTCGCTCCATGCGTCTGCCGAATCGTCCGAAACGTACATAGGAATATCGCCGATAACTTCGATGCCCTTCTTGTGCGCATAGTTCATGAGCTCGCACCAGGCCAGGTCAAAGCGGTACTGCATGTATGCCTGCAGCTCTGCCTCGTCGTGGAAACGCGAGTCGTCAATCAGATGCTCGTTGTAGCGCGCGACATCCGCCGGCCAATCGTGGCGTGACAGCCCCTCAAAGTACTTCTTGACGGCCATGTAGACGCAATACTTCTCGAGCCAATCGGCGTTGCGATGCTTAAACGCCGTGTAGAGCGGGTCTGCATCCTCGCCGCCGTGGGCCTTCCAAGTCTCAAAGTCGGCCGCCAGCTCCTCCTGGCTTTCGGGCAGCAGGTCAATATTGCCCGCAAAGGCCGAAGGCCCAGCGTAAGGGGAGCGGAAGAAGTCCGTCGGGTTTACGGGCAGAACCTGCCAGTAGCGCATGCCCATAGCGGCCAGATGGTCGATAAAGCGACGCGTGGGCGCACCTATTGTGCCAGGCTTGCCGTCATCGGTGGGCACCGAGGTGATGTGGCACACGACGCCCGCACCGTGATCGAGCGGCTCCTGCAGGCGCTTCTCGGCATGGTGATAGATGATCGACGAGCCCAGCGGATACAGTTCGAGCGTGACTGTACCGTTGTGGATCTCGCACTCGTGTCCGCTGATCACGTCACTCGCGCATTCGCCGAGCGCCGGAATCGTCACGCGGTGCGAATTGCGCAAGCTGCGGTTGATGATAACCGTCGCGGACTCGCCATTCTTGCCCGTGCGGTTGTAGGCCAGCACCTCGTCGTTGAGCGCGAAGGCCTTGATCTCGCCGTCGATCATAAACGGCAATGCACGGCGTACGGCGGAGGCGTTCTTGACAATAGCCAGCGTGTCGAAGTCGTGCAGTTGGTCCTTGGTCGGCAGGGTGCGGCGGTTGCCCGGATCGGTTAGGCCCTCCAGGCCGTATTCGTCGCCGTAGTAGATCGAAGGCACGCCAGGGAAGGTCATCTGCATAAGCATGGCGAGCCAAAAGCGGCTCTTGGCCAGTCCCATCGCGTTCTCGTCCAGGCGCCATTTGCTGCGCTCGCACTCGGGCAGCTGCGACTCGTCGGGGCCGCCGCCGAGCACCGAGATGATGCGCGGACGGTCGTGGCTCGAAAGCAGATTGAGCGCGCAGGACAATGCCTCGCTCGGGTAGTTCTCGCGCAGGGTCTCGATATCCTCGGCGGCCTCGTAGGCGTTCTTGTAGCCCATCAAAAAGCCGATGACCATGTCGCGGAAGGGGTAATCCATAGCAGAGTCCAGCTCGGAGCCCTGCAGGTAGCGGCGCAGATGGCCGTAGCTAATCTTGTTGGATGCGTCTTCCCAGACTTCTCCGAGCAACAGTGCGTCAGGCTTTTCGGCAAGTACGGCCTTCTTGATCTCGGCCAGGAAGTCGTCGGAAAGCTCGTCGGCCACGTCTAGGCGCCAACCATGGGCACCGGCGCGCAGCCATTTGCGGATCACGCCGTCCTTGCCCAGGAGCTTCTCGCGCACCAGTTCGGACTTCTCGTTGATGGCTGGCATGTTACCCACGCCCCACCAGCAGTCATACGAGCCGTCCTCGTGGAAGGTAAACGCATCGCGCCACGGCGAATCCTCGCTCTGCCAGGCACCCACGCCGGGGTAGTTGCCGTAGCGGTTGAAATAGATCGAGTCGTCGCCCGTGTGGTTGAAGACGCCGTCCAGGATGATGGAGATACCCAGCTTCTCGGCTGCCTGGCACAGCTCGGTAAAGTCCTGCTCGGTGCCCAGGATCGGGTCGATCTTGGTGTAGTCGGCCGTGTCGTAGCGGTGGTTGCTTGTGGCTTCAAAGATGGGGTTGAGGTAGATGGCCGTAAAGCCCAGCTCGGCGATGCGGGGCAGGTCTTCCTGGATGCCCTTGAGCGAGCCGCCGTAGAAGTCCCAGGTCTTGATGGAGCCGTCCTCGGCGCGCTCGTACACGGGCGGCTCGTTCCAGTCCTCGACCATCCGGCGTTGAATGCCCTTGCGCGGTTTTTCGAGTTGGGCCATTGTGCGCTCGCGCCAGTGCTCGTCACGGGCGTAGCGGTCGGGGAAGATCTGGTAGACCATGCCACGTTCGTACCAGGTGGGGCGGTTCTCGCGGTGCTTGTAGACGGTAATCTGGAAGGACGGCACCTCGGCGTAGTCGTAGGTTACGCCCTCGCCGCCGGTGCGGCCCTGGGGCGCGCCCAGGCGAACCTCGGGCTGACCTTCGATATTGCATATAAAGCTGTACCACACAAGACACGGTTCAGTGCATTTGAGCTCGCCGGTAAAAATGCCATCGCCTTCGTGCTCCATCGGAATCAAGGTCTCGCCGACTTCATCGACCCAGGTACGTAGGGTGAGTGTTGCCTGGTTGGGATCGGCATCCTCCAAAATAACCGAGAGTGCAACGGTAGTTCCTGTGGTCACAGCGCCAAACGGAGTGCGAAACTGCGGTAGGCGGCTGTTGTGTATCAATCTCATAGTACGGTCCAGTTCAATAGAATCACGGCCTGCGGGCCATGGGCTTTACGCACAGTATTTAAGTATATCGTTGCACTTTAGTTGTATAAACTACAGCCGCTCATTATCGGCGAACGGTTGTCCTAGAAAATCGTTTTACCTCATCTATAGAACAAGGGGTGTCGCGCTGAACGACACCCCTTGTTTATTGAGGATTAGATTGTTGATCGTCCGGACTAGCGGCGCTTGCGGGTGGCCGTTGCCTTGCGGACGGAGGTCTTCTTGGTCGGGGCCTTTTCCTCGGTGGGAACGGCGGGGGAGACCGGGGTCTCCTTGGCGGGCTCGGGCTTAGCCTCTGCCTTCGGGGCAGCCTTTACCTCAGTGGCCTTCGGCGCCGGCTTGGCCTTGGCCTCGGCCTTGGGCTCCTCTTTGGCAGCAGCGGGCTTGGTCTCTGCCTTGGGAGTTGCGGCC
Source organism: Collinsella sp. (assembly GCA_036304385.1). Lineage (GTDB taxonomy): Bacteria > Actinomycetota > Coriobacteriia > Coriobacteriales > Coriobacteriaceae > Collinsella. Next base: position 11,028 of record JAXIYS010000081.1, read on the forward strand.
TTTGCCGTGGTCTTCTTGGCTGTCGTCGTGCGCTTGCGTGTGGTGGTCTTGGCGGCGGGCTTGGCCTCGACGGTTGCCTCGGCCTTGGGCTCCGCAGGCGTCTCCTCGACCTTGACGGCGGGCTTCGCGGCAGCCTTAGGGGCAGCCTTCGTCGCAGCCTTCGTCGCAGTTGCCTTGGTCGTCGACTTCGAAGCTGTGGCCTTCTTGGCGGTCGCGGTCTTAGTCTTGGTCGCAGTCGTCTTCTTGGCGGCGGTCTTAGCCGGAGCCTTTGCCGCAGGCTTGGCCTCGGTGGCGGCGGCCTCGGCCTTTACCTCGGGGGCAGCCTCGGCCTCGGCGGCCTTCTTGGCAGCGGCGGTCGTGCGCTTGCGCGTCGTCGTTGCCTTGGCAGCAGTTGTCTTGGCAGCGGCGGTCTTGCTTGCAGTCGCAGTCTTGCTCGCGGCGGCCTTCGTGGTCGTGGCCTTCTTAGCCGTCGTCTTGCGCGTCGTGGTCTTCTTGGCAGCAGGCTTTGCAGCGGGCTTAACCTCGACTTCTACAGCCGGCTTCTCCTCAGCCTTGGGCTCCTCAGCAGCAGCGGGCGCCTCAACAACCGGCTCGGCCTTGGGCTCGGGTTCGGTCACAACCCCGGGAGCTGCCTCAGCCTTCTCAGCCACAACCACTGGCTCGTCGACAACCGCCGCCGGCCTCTCGATCTCCGGATGCATAAAGAAGTACAGGTCCAGATACTTATCGGCCGAGCGCGTCCAGCTAAAGTCCTGGCTCATGGCCTGCGTGACCAGCTGGTTCCAGGCGTCGCGGTTGTCCCAGAACAGGCGTGCCGCGCGGAACACCGCGTCGCCCATCTCGTCGCCGTTAAAGTTGCTAAACGAGAAGCCCGTGCCCTCGCCGGTAAACTCGTTATACGGGATCACCGTGTCCTTCAGGCCACCGGTCTCGCGCACGATGGGCAGGGTGCCGTAGCGCATGGCGATGATCTGCGACAGGCCGCAGGGCTCAAACTTCGAAGGCATCAGGAACATATCGGCAGCGGCATACATACGCTGCGACAGCGCAGGATCGAACTCGATGCGCGCGGCCATGGTGCCGGGGTACTTGTCCTGGAAGTAGCGCAAGCCGTCCTCGTAGTCGCGGTCGCCGGTGCCCAGCACGGCCACCTGAACGCCTCCGGCCAAAATGCGGTCGAGCGCGTACATGACCAGGTCCATGCCCTTCTGGCGCGTCAGACGCGTGACCATCACCATGAGCGGGCGGTCGTCGCGAACCTCGAGCCCCAACTCTTCCTGCAGCTTGGCCTTGCACACAGCCTTGCCCCCACGGTCATCAACCGTGTAGTTGGCGGCGATGCGCTTGTCGGTCGCCGGGTCAAAGCCCGCCACGTCAATGCCGTTGAGGATGCCCTGCAGCGCATAGGAGCGCTCGCGCAGTACGCCGTCCAGGCCCTCGCCAAACTCGGGCGTCTGAATCTCGTTGGCATAGGTGGGGCTCACCGTGGTGATGGCGTCGGCATAGCGCAGCGCGCCCAGCATGTAGTTAATGCTGCAGGCGTCGCAACGCAGCTGCGAGGCGGCCGCGGGAATATGCGCCACACCCAGGATGTCCTCCATCACGGTGTCGCTAAACTGGCCCTGGAACGCCACATTGTGGATCGAGAACACGGTCTTGACGCGGTCGTACAGCGGCAGGCCCTGGTAGAACTCGCGCAAGAACACGGGCGCCAGTGCCGTCTGCCAGTCGTTGCAGTGCAGGATGTCGCACTCAAAACCGGCCGGCAGGTGCTGCAGGCTCTCGGTGATGGCCTTGGAAAAGAACGCAAAGCGCTCGCCGTCATCAAAGAAGCCGTACGGATAGTCGCGCGCAAAGTAGCGCTCGTTGTCGATGAACATATATGTGACGCCGTCGCGCTCGAGCTTCTCGAGCCCGCAGTACTCGTTGCGCCAGCCCAGGCTCACGTAAAAGTCGGAGAAGTGCTCCATCTGCGCCTTGTACTCGTCCTTGATGGTGGCGTACTTGGGCACCATCACGATGACCTCGGCGCCGGCACGCACAAGCGCCGCAGGCAGCGAGCCTGCCACGTCACCCAAGCCACCGGTCTTTACAAACGGTGCGCACTCGGCCGAGGCAAACACGATCTGCATCTTTTTGCTGGAATCTGCCATATTGTCTCCCTGTTGCAATTCGAGAATAGCCGCCTGGCGCAAACCGGGCGGCTATTCTGCATGTTACGAGCGATGTTGCGGTGCCTACGTTAATGCACGATGGTGGTATCGGGAGTTAACGGAGCCTTGCCCAGCACCAGGATGTTCTCGGGCGTGCCGCGAAGCTCGGTGTTGGTGGGAACCACGTTGTTCTTGTCCAGGATGGCATTCTCAACGCGGGCGCCGCTCTTGATGATGCAGCTCTGGTTGATGATCGAGTTGGTCACCGAAGCGCCTTCCTCGACCACAACGCCGCGCGACAGGATCGAGTTGCGCACGGTGCCCTTGATGATGCAGCCGGCCGAGATGATCGAGTTGCACGCGTGGCTGCCGGTCGCATAGCGCGAAGGCGGCACGTCGTGAGCCTTGGTCAGGATCGGGCGCTCGGGATCGAAGAGCTGGTCGGCCACGGTCTGGTCGAGCAGGTCCATGCTGCGGCGATAGAGCGACTTCTCGCTAAACACGCCCACGACCTCGCCCTTGTACTCGTAGCTGCACACGTCGATGTTGCCAAAGTCGCCCTGGAGTGCCTCGAGCAGGTCCAGATAGTCGGCGGCCTGGTAGTGGTCGATGATCTCGAGCAGCGTCTCGCGGTTGACGATGCAGCAGTCCATAGAGGCGTTGTCGCCATACACGACGCCGGCGCTCACGCCCGTCAGGCGGCCGTTCTCGTTGATCTGCAGTTTGGTCTCGTCATCAACATTGCGCGTGGCCTTGCAGTACACCACGGTCATCTGGGCACCGGAGTTCTCGTGCGCGTCGATGATGGTGTTGAGGTCCATGTTAAAGATGATGTTGGTGCCCATCATCACAACATAGGGCTTGTCCGAGCGCTGGAACAGCGTCTTGTTGGAGATGATGTCGCGCAGCAGGAAGCGCATGCCGCCCTTGGTGGTGCCATACGCGTTGCCGGGCACCATGAACAGGCCGCCCTTCTTGCGGTCCAGGCCCCAGTCCTTGCCCGAGCCCACGTGGTCGATCAGCGAGCGGTAGTTTCCCGGCATGACGACACCGACGTTCTTAATGCCGGCATTCATCATGTTGGACAGCGGGAAGTCGATCAGGCGGTAGCGGCCCAAAAACGGGACGGACGCGATGGGGCGGTCCTTGAGCAGCACGCTGCCGTAGGTCGAAGAGTAGTTAGCGGTGATATAACCGATGGCCTTGCGATTGATCATCGGATCATTCCCCCTTCCCGATAACGACGTCATTTCCAACGACGGCCGTATCCTTGGTGGTATCGACAGAGCCGAGCTTCACGCCCTCTTCGACCGTGGAGTTCTCGCCCAAAATTGCGCGGCAGATGTGCGCGCCGCTCTTAACGTGCGCACCCGGCAGCAGCACGGAGTCCTCGACCACGGCGCGCTCCTCGATGATGACATCGGTCGAAAGAATCGAGTGGCGAGCGGTGCCGTAAATCTTGCAGCCGTTGGAGACCAGGCAGTCGTCTAGGCGGCCGTCCGGGCCAATGTAGTGCGGCGGACGCGTGGTGATGTTGGACATGATGGGGAAGTTCTTGTCAAACAGATCGAACTCGGGGTTGTTGCCCAGCAGGTCCATTGAGGTCTCGTGGAAGCTGGCGATGGTGCCAACGTCCTTCCAAAAACCGTGGAACTCGTAGCTGTACAGGCGCTTGTTCTCGCCGAGCAGCTTGGGGATGATGTCCTTGCCAAAGTCGTGGCTTGAGCGCTGGTCCAGAGCGTCCTCCTCGAGCGCCTCGATCAGCACGTCGGCCGAGAAGATGTAGATGCCCATGGACGCGAGGTTCGAATCGGGCTTCTCAGGCTTCTCGGTAAACTTGGTGATACGGCCGTCCTCGGGGTCGGTGGTCAGGATGCCAAAGCGGCTGGCCTCCTCCCACGGTACGGGCATAACGCTCACCGTGAGGTCGGCGTTGTTCTCAATGTGCGTCTTGAGCATCTTGCGGTAATCCATGCGATACAGGTGATCGCCCGAAAGAATCAGGACGTACTTGGGGTCGTTGGCCTTAATGTAGTCGAGGTTCTGCGTAATGGCGTCGGCCGTGCCCGCATACCAGGCGCCGCCGGTCTGCGTCTCGTACGGCGGCAGGATCGACACGCCGCCGTCGCGGCTGTCCAGATCCCAGGCCTCGCCGGAGCCCACATAGGCATGCAGCAGGTAGGGACGGTACTGCGTCAGAACGCCCACCGTGTCGATGCCCGAGTTGGAGCAGTTGGACAGTGAAAAGTCGATAATGCGGAACTTGCCACCAAAGCTAACCGCCGGCTTAGCGATCTTTTGGGTAAGTGCCCCCAATCGGCTGCCCTGTCCTCCTGCGAGGAGCATCGCGATGCATTCTTTCTTACTCATCGATTTCTCCTTCTGTCATCGATGTTCTTAAACCCATTAGCGACGGGCGCGGCGCTCGGTCGCGCCCGTCGAGTAATGCCGTGCTGGCATAAGGGAGCTCGCGCGCCTTTACGCGTGCCAGATCTCGTCGCGGTACTCGCGAATGGTGCGGTCGCTCGAGAACCAGCCGGAGGAGGCGGTGTTGAGCAGCGCCTTGCGGTTCCAGGTCTCCTGGTCGCCATAGCTGCCGGTGAGCTTCTCCCACGCATCCACGTAGCTGCGGAAGTCGGCCATGACTAGGTCGGGGTCGTTGTTGTTCATGAGCTCGTTGTAGATGCTCTCGAAGTTGCCCGAAAGACCCGCAAAGGTGTTGTCCTTGAGCTCGTCCATAACGCGGCCCAGACGCTCGCGATCGTTGTTGAGCGTATCCCACGCAAAGTAGCTGTTGGATGCCCAGAGCTTCTCGACCTCGGGAGAAGTCAGGCCAAAGATGGCCTCGTTCTCGCGGCCGGCCAGGTCGGCGATCTCGATGTTGGCGCCGTCGAGGGTGCCCAGCGTAATGGCGCCGTTCATCATGAGCTTCATGTTGGACGTGCCCGAGGCCTCCTTGCCGGCCGTGGAGATCTGTTCCGAAATCTCGGCGGCGGGGTAGATGAGCTGGGCGTTGCTCACGCGGAAGTTGGGGATAAAGCAGACCTTCATGACCTCGTTGACGCGCGGGTCGTTGTTGATGACGTCGGCCACGGAGTTAATGAGGCGGATGGTCTCCTTGGCGAAGGTGTAGCTCGAGGCAGCCTTGCCGCTGAAGATGAAGGTCGTCGGCGTCACGTGGAAGTTGGGATCGGCGATGCGACGGTTGTAGATGTCCATCACCTTCATGATGTTCA
>JAXIYS010000082.1:0-30149 GCA_036304385.1 Collinsella sp.
CTTACACCACATCTCTGTGCGCTACCCAGGGTCTATCGAATTTACTTCGTTTTGTCTCAAGATTGAGTCAAATTAGCGTACATCTGTTGCGCAAAATGAGCAAAAATGGCTTCGTGAAATGTCTCTATTTTCGTGCCAGTACTCATATTTGCCACTTTTTGACCACAGGGGCATCTGCCGCGCGAAATCGATAGGTCAAATCTGCCAAAAACGGCCCGTAACAAAAAAGCTCCCATTGCTGGGAGCTCTTTCATTTAATGGTGCGGGCGAAAGGACGTCCGCGTATCCGCTTCGCGGATCCGCACCGGCTTCGGCCGCCTGCCGGCGTCCTCGCCAGCTCGCTAAAAGCGCTCCGCGTTTTCTTGACGCTCGCTCCTTCGCAGGTTCAAGTCCCCGCGATGGGCCCATAACAAAAAAGCTCCCATTGCTGGGAGCTCTTTCATTTAATGGTGCGGGCGAAAGGACTTGAACCTTCATGGGGTTGCCCCCATACGGACCTGAACCGTACGCGTCTGCCAATTCCGCCACGCCCGCGTGCAGGAATTAGAATAACGGAGCGCCACCGCGAACGCAAGAACTATTTTTGAAAAAGTTTGCAGGCATTTTCCCAGGCGGCTCGAGCGATTGCCTCAGCGTCCTCGCCGGTACGATCGACGCGGTCGTTGACCAGCGCATTTGCTGTGATGGAAATCATTGCAGACTCGCACTCAAGACCGCGAATGGGCTCCGGCGCCATATAGGGACAATCCGTCTCGAACAAAATACGGTCGAGCGGGGTTGCCGCGAATGCCTCGCGCACGTCGTCGTTGCGCTTAAAGGTAGCCGCGCCGCCATAGGCGATGTAACAACCCAAATCCACAAAGCGCTCCATCGTGGCTCGGTCCTCGCCAAAGCAGTGCAGTACGCAACCGGCCTGAGGCACGCCCACCTCGCGCAACACGTTGTAGGCGTCCACATGCGAGGTGCGCTCCTCGTCCGTATCCTCATGACGCAGATGCAGCTCTACCGGCACATTGCGGCGTACGGCGACCTCGAGTTGGCGCGCCATACAGTCGATCTGCACGTCGTGGGGCGCCGGCGCGATATCGTCGTCATAGTCCATGTGGTAGTCCAGACCGATCTCGCCAATACCGGCGCATAAGGGATCATCGAGCGCAGTCACAATCTGGGCATGGATATCATCGGTATAGTCCGGTGCGCCATACGGATGCACGCCGGCAAGATACTTGATCTGTGGAATATCCTGCATCGGTAGGATCTCGCGAACCAGCCAGTCGCTATAGTCCGCCACGCTGCGCTTATCGGCAATGGGGTCGAACATCGTCACCAGCAGGTCGACGCCCGCGGCTTTAGCGCGCACGAGCGTCTCGGGCACTTCTTTGCCCCAGAACGAAAGCAGATGCGCATGCGTATCGGCAAGCGGCGCCAGCGGCACCGGGCAGGCCACCGTTTTCTTCTTTTTGGTAAACGTCACGCGTTCGACATTAGGCGTCATGGGAAAGCTCCTGAGCCAAGCGGACAAAGGCGGCGACGTCGAGCGTCTCGGCGCGCGTGGTAGGTGCGATACCGCAGGCCTCAAAGGCGGCGTCGAGCGCGTCCTTGGCAAAGCCGTTGGCGCTCATGGAGTTGCGGATCGTCTTGCGGCGCTGAGCAAATGCGGCGTCGATCACACGGGCCACAAACTCGCGGTCGATGCCCTCGGGTACCACTCCGTCAACGCGATCGATGCGCACTACGGCAGAATCCACATGCGGTGCCGGCATAAAGCAGCGCGGCGGCACCTCAAAGCGCCCCGTCACCTGCGCATACAGGCCGAGCTTTGCCGTGTAGCCGCCATAGGTCTTGTTGCCCGGCGTTGCGGCAATACGATCTGCAACTTCCTTTTGCACCATGACGACAGCGCGCTTAAGCGCGGGCATCGTCTGGAAGAACTGAAGGATGATCGTCGCCGCCACGTTATAGGGCAGATTCGCGACAAACACCGTGGGTTCACCACCGGCGGCCTGCTCAATCTGCTCCGGCGTCACCTTGAGCGCATCGCCCATGATAAAGCGGAAGTTGCCATAGTCGGCGGCGTGGGCGTCGAGCACCGGCTCAAGCTCGGGATCGGCCTCAATCGACGTAACGCACGCCGCCTCCTGCAGCAGGGCCAACGTCAGCGTGCCGCAACCCGGGCCGACCTCGAGCACGCGCTCATCGCCCGCAAGCTCAGCGAGCTCACAGATACGCTCGATCACATGGTTGTCGATCAGGAAGTTTTGGCCCAGGCGACGCTTGGTCGCAAGGCCAAACTCCTCTAGCAGCTCCCTAGTTGCCGTGGGGTTTGCCAAAGGCGAAGTTGTCATGGTTGCCTCCTTAACATGGTGGCTGCATCGTAAAGCAAAAGGGCATGGACCGTTGCGGCCATGCCCTTACATCTAAACAGCAAATTGCCGATATGGCGCGCAGCGGCTTAGCCCAGACGCGGGAACAGCGGCTCGCCCTTCTCGACGGGCTGACCACCGGCAAGCAGGCCCCAAGCGCAAATGCCCTTGAGGTCGTCGCTCGCGGCCTCGTCCTCGCAGGACAGGCGGCGCAGGGCCTCGGCAGAGGTCTGGGGCATGAGCGGCATCAGCAGGTGAGCGGCAATGCGGATGGCCTCGAGCAGGTTGTAGATCACAAACGCCAGCTCGTCAGCCTTGGCCTCGTCCTTGGCAAGCGCCCAGGGCTCGGAGTCCTCGATGTAGTGGTTGGCAGCATGGATGAGCTCCATGACCTCGTCCTTAGCTCCACCGTAATCGAGCACGTCCATCTTGGCCATGTAACGATCGACCAGGCCATCGGCAATTTTTGCCAGCGGGTTGTCGAACGCATCGAACGATGCGGGCTTGGCGGGCGCGCAACCGTCAAAGTACTTGCCGCTCATGTTGAGCGAACGCGAGATAAGGTTGCCCCAGCTGTTGGCCAGGTCGGCGTTGTAGACCTGCTCCATGCGCTCGAAGCTGATGGCGCCGTCGGTGCCGGGCACCACGTCGGTCATAAAGTAATAGCGATAGCCCTCAACGCCCAGCATGTCGATAACGTCCTGCGGAGCGATGGCGTTGCCGCGGCTCTTGGACATCTTCTCGGCCTTGCCGGTCTCGGCGTTGCGCACGGTCAGGAAGCCGTGGGCAAAGACGTGCTCGGGCAGGGCTTCACCGATGGCCATGAGCATGGCGGGCCAAATGACGCAGTGGAAGCGGATGATGTCCTTGCCCACGATGTGGAACTGCGCGGGCCAGCGATAGGCCAGCTCGGCACGGGCCTCGTCGGTGTCGACACCGTAGCCGACGGCCGTCATATAGTTGAGCAGCGCATCGAACCACACGTAGGTCACGTGACCCTCGTCGAACGGGACCTGAATGCCCCAGTCAAAGCTCGTACGGCTCACGGAAAGGTCGTTGAGGCCGCCTTCGACAAAGCTGCGCACCTCGTTCATGCGGAACGTGGGCTCAACAAAGTCGGGGTGCTCGTCGTAAAGCTTGAGCAGCTTGTCCTGGAACGCAGAGAGCTTAAAGAAGTAGGACTCCTCCTGCACGCGCTCGAGCGGACGGTGGCAATCGGGGCACAGGTGCTGGCCGACGCTGCCGTACTCTTCGTCACCCTTCTGGACCTGTGTATCGGTAAAGTAGGTCTCGTCGGGCACGCAGTACCAGCCGTCGTAGCTGCCCTTATACAGGTAGCCGGACTCCTTCATGCGCTCCCACAGATACTGCACCGCATGATGCTGGCGCGGCTCGGTGGTGCGGATGAAGTCGTCGTTGGAGATCTCGAGCTTGCTCCACAGCTCCTTGAAGTGCGGAGCCTGGCTGTCGGTCCACTCCTGCGGCGTCATGTTGTGCTTGGCTGCAGCCTCGGCGACCTTCTCGCCGTGCTCGTCCATGCCAGTCAGGAACTTGACGTTATAGCCGGCAGAGCGACGATAGCGAGCCTGGACGTCGGCGATGATGGTGGAATAAGCCGTGCCCAGGTGCGGATCGGCGTTGACGTAGTAGATGGGCGTCGTGATAAAGAACGAAGGCTTGCTTTGATCCATGGGGTTTGTCCTCCAGAAAAACGTTGCATACAGGGGATGATTCTAGCGCAAGGGCTGGATATCCTCCATCTATTGCATATCGAGCACCATGGCATAGACATCGCGCTTGCGGCGCAAGTACTTCTGTGACAGGCGCTTTGCCACCGCGGAGGCGGGCTCCCCCTCCTCGAGCGCGGTGCGAATGTCCTCACGCAGGGCTTCGTCGGGATCCGCTGCCGCGGCTCCAACGGGCGCGATACCGGCATCCTCGTCCTCACTCGGCGGCGCGATGACCAGCGCAATCTCGCCCTTTACCTCGCCACGGGCACGCAGCTCCTCGGTTAGCTGGGCGGCAGATCCACGCAAGACTTCCTCGTGCAGTTTGGTGAGCTCGCGACAGACGGCAACCTCACGCTGGGGAAAGACCTCCGCCACGGCCTCGAGCGTCGCCACGATGCGATGTGGAGACTCGTAGAAGATGAGCGCGCCGGGGACGACGGCAAGGCGCTGCAGTCGGCGCACGCGGTCGCCGTGCTTGCGACCCAAAAAGCCTTCGAAGAAGAAATGCTCGCAGGGAATACCGGACGACACGAGCGCCGTGACGCAAGCAGAGGGGCCGGGAATAACCTCGACAGGCACATCCGCCTCGCGCGCCGCCTCAACCAAAGCCTGGCCGGGATCAGACACACTCGGCATACCGGCGTCTGAGGCAAAGGCGAGGGTCTCCCCCGCCAGCAGGCGGTCAACCAGGCCGGCTGCGCGACTTGCGATCACGTTCTCGTCGCAACGAACGAGCGGCTTGGAGATGCCTAGGTGCATCAGCAACTTTGAGGTCACACGCGTGTCCTCGCAGCAGATGGCATCGGCGGCGGCAAATGCCTCGCCGACGCGCGGAGACAAGTCGCCCAGGTTACCGATGGGCGTACCGACCACATAAAGTTTGCCCGTGCGGGCGCTGTTTTGCGTCATATCAACCTATTCAATCATGCCGCGCTCGAGCGTGCCGAGTGCCGCGCGGGCGTCCCATGCTGCAATACGCTTCTCGGTCTTCCACGTTTGGAAGAACCAACCGGCAGCCGGCGCAAACGATGCCAGCTGGTTGGCGATGAACACGCGCTCGTAGGCATTGCGGCCCTCGGGCGTAACCGATGAGTTGGCAAAAATCGCCGCACCCGACCATTCACCCACCAAAACGGGGAATCCGGTCGAGATTGCCTCCTTGAGCTCACGCTTGTTGCGCGAAATCGCCGTCGTCAGACCGCGGGGGCTCGTGATGTCGAGCGCATACTCGTCGCGGTAATGGTACAGGTGAAGGTCCATGTAGACGTTCTTGTACTTGGCACCGCGCATAAAGTGCTTCCACTCGCCGGGGTGTCCCGAAGAGGAAAAGACGACGATCTTATCCTCGGGCATATACGAACGGACGAGCTCGTAGGCATCGCGATAGAAGTTGCGCAGGTAGTGCGCCGGAATACCGTCCGTCATGGTAAAGAGGCTCTTGCGTACGCTCATCTGCGGCGTATCCAACAGCTCGATGCCTAGCAGGCTCTCGGCCTCGCCGTAGCGATCGGCCAGGCGCTCGAGCACATCGAGCGCAACGTGACGGCCATTGGTGGACGAATGCCACTCAGCGACGACTTCCGGCGTCGTGGGCGAATCGTTGGAATCGCCCTGGCCGCCCGGCACCGTCGCCAGATCGAGCAGTACGCGGATGTTGTACTTGTCGGCCCACTCAATAGCACGGTCGATATAATCGACGACCGAGATGTAGGAAGCGTCAGACTCCTGCGAACCAAAGGCATACCACGGCACCGGCAGGCGCACGGCGTTGAGACCGATCTGCGCCATACGGCGAAAATCGTCCTCACTCACAAACGTCTCGTAATGGCGACGCATGCGCTCGTTATAGGCAGCGGTGCCCATGGCCTCCTGCAGCTCGGCTGCATTGGATGCTCCGGTCGCTGCATAGAGCGACGGGGTCACCCAGGGCTCGGGAATAAACCAGCCAGAGAGATTAACGCCGAGAATCCTCTCCATCACGGCCCCCTTCGAATCGCGCAGGCCGAACCTGCATCGTATTGCATAGGAAAAGTATCGTTTTGAGTATACCCGCGCGTGCGGACAGGCGACCGAACGGTCTACAAAGTGGCGCAAAAGTGGGAGAAATGTCCGGGCGGGCGGAATCCGCGCATCCCGCTCTGAAGCCAAATTCCGGGATGCAGTTTCCGCAGGAGCCCTCGGTAAAAGAAAAGGACCCCTTTGCAGAGGTCCTAGTCAATTCAAGGTGGCGGGGAAGGGAATCGCGCCCGCGCTCCGCGCGTGCGGACCGCTGCGGCGCTTCCGCGCCTTGCGAGCTGCGCTGGCAAACGCTCACGCGTTTACTCAGCTCCGCGCCCTCACGGGGTTCGATTCCGCGTGGGGGCCACATAAAAGAAAAGGACCCCTTTGCAGAGGTCCTAGTCAATTCAAGGTGGCGGGGAAGGGAATCGAACCCCTGACACGAGGATTTTCAGTCCTCTGCTCTACCAACTGAGCTACCCAGCCATTTGAGGTGTGCCTTGTTTCAAGGCTTGATTAGTATAACCAAGGACACGCTCCGGTCAACCGAGAATTTTAAAAAAATTTTTGAGCGCGACATCGGCCACGATCTCGCTGCTATAGAACGGCACATCAGAAGTATCAACCGGCCGCAAGAAGTTTTTCACTCAGGGCCGCACGGGCAAACTCACTTGGCGTCATTCCTTCAGCCGCCGCCCGTCGACGAATCGCTTCCTTCATCCCTAGAGGAATCTTGACCGATAGCGTTGCCGTTCCCTCACCTGAGAGTGGAGGCCGTCCATGCACGATTCCACCAACGGTGTGTTCACCATCCGGAAACTCTCCGCGCTCGTACGACTCACACCACGCGTCAATCATTTCATCCGTTACAACCTGACCACTAGCGGTCGTATATGTCTCGCCCATCATCGACCCCTTCCGTCAGGTATTTTTTGGCGTTGGGATGGATCTCAACATCCATGCATCTTCTCCTCCATCTTACCCAATTTCGTATGACGAAAGTCCACTGTCGCCAATTCTTATGCCGGCACGCGTTGGAGAACAGGGGGCGAAACAATGAGTGAAGGGCGTTCGAGTGCCGCCCAGGCACCGGGACAGGAACACATACGCCAAGGGCGTACGTTTTCGTAGCATGCGAGGACATTGCCGCTGCGATCGATAAAGGCAATGTCGATGGGATAGGCCATAAAGCAGGTGTGAACCGAGGAACAGCGCGGAAACGCCATGACAAGCGGCAGTCCGCTGGCGGCAATTGGCCGCCGTCCCAGCATGCCGCGCAGACGCACGGTAAACGACTCCGCCACCACAAACTCGGCCGGCGTCCAGCCCAACCTGTTGAGCGCCCGCGCGTAGGCGATATAGGACGAGACCGCGGTCACATGACCACCCCCGGACGCCATGGATCGACCGTCACCGCGCGTTCATGCGTGAGCACGGCCGGCGCCCCCAGGGAAACGCCGGCGATGCTCAGCGAACTCGGCCACGGCTCGTAGTGCATGGTGCAGGTATAGGTCCTAAACGTGCCAGAAAGAGAGAGCAGACCACCATCCGATGACGCCGTGCCTTGCTCGCTCGAGACTTCGACCTGTAGGTCATATCCCTCCATGGCATCCTGAATCTGAGCTTGAACGGTCGTGGAAGCGTCAATGGAGCTCTCGTCACCCTCCCCGCCCGGCGCCACAGCGTGCGCCAGCACGATGTCGGGCACCACGCGGTCGAAGCGCGCGACCGCGCCGGCAAAGATCATGACGTTGTACGCGATGAGAGCCAGCACGAGCAGGACAGGCGTGACCACGGCCATCTCGACCGTCGCCTGGGCACGCTCCTCGCGCAAGCCCGTGTGAACGCCCATTACGACCCACCGCCAAAAGCTCCCACCAGCGTGGCAACATCGACAGTGAGCGGGATGGAGCGGCCGCCGGGCAGCGGGATCTCCGCAAGTGTGAACACCGCGCCGCTGATGGTGCGCTCGACGTGATATTCCAAGGCCTCGCAAAGTGCCTTGGGGTCAGTCACGCCCAAGGGGATTTTTCGCAGGGTATCTTGAGTTTTGGAGATGCCTGCGATATCGGACCCCGGACTTTTGATGACATTGGCGGTATCGGTCAGCACCGGTTTTCGCAGACGCAAATCGCACGGTTCGAGTCCCAGCGCCGCCACGGAGGACGAGACGGTGTCACCGAGCCAGGACGCGATGGAGCCCAACGCGCCGCTACTCCCTCCCAAGCCACCGATCAGCTCTCCCATAAGCTCGTCGGCCGCACCCTGGATGTCTCCGTACCCCACAAGTAGGCGACCCCAAACATCCATAGCGCCATCGAGCACGCCGGCAACGCCGCCCGAACGCTCCTCCAGCGTCGAGAAAAACCGCGAGAGAACGTTATTTTGTGCCGTCGCATCATCGGGCGCGAGCACTGCAGCAGAAATTGCACCACGATCGCCAAGCTCAACTGCCGTGTGAAACGAAGAGTTGAGCTCGTCGGGACTGGAGATAGCGCCCGAGACCGCAAAGGCGACCACGCCGTTGCGACCGGGCGGGGCGATGCGCGGACGCTCACCGGATAGTTCTTTGATGGCGGTATCGAACGCATTGCCCGCACGGTCGGCTTCGTCCTCGGTCTGACGCTCGAGCCCAAGCTCCTTGTTGCGACAGTCGACGCAGTCCTCCAGGGCGTCTTTAAACTTGTCAAAGTGATACTCGAAGCCGTTTTCGATAGAGGTTGAAGGCGCCGCAACAGCACCAAGCGACGAAACGCCAAAATAGCATTTGCTGCATTTATCCTGCCCATCGTAATCGGCAACCGAAGCAAATCCGCTCGGCGTTCCTTTCTTATAGTTAGGGCAGGTCGTCCCGTAATGCAGATACGCCTTGCCATCGTTCACGCTAGTCGGCCACACCGCATCGGTATAGAGTTCCGTCGCCCGAACCTCGTCAGAGTTGCGCGGCAGCAGCGGAATATAGGAGGAAACCCTGTCTCCGTTCTCGGTTATATATGCCCGATCGACCTCCGCGCTCGCAAAGGTATAAAACGCCTTACGCGCCGCAGACTCTGCCTTCATCTCGACACTCGAGCCTTGGGGCTTCTCGTTTGTCAGACGCCAATGGTAGTAGTCCTTCGCGCGATTAAGGGCAACTTGAGGCTCCCACGTAACGCTCGATGAGTAATGCGGATTTTGAACACCGGAGAGATCCGTTAGGCTTTTCGCACGCTCCCACATACACGAACAGCTACCGACCGAACCTTTATCCGATCCACCGCAATCCGCTAGCCAGGCGCGCTCTTTGGCCTTCGCCGTCTCCTCCGATGCTTTTTGTAGCTCCTCGGCCGCGCGCTCCAGATCTTCCGACGCATCTTTAATGGCATCGGTCGAGATTTCGGATCCTTCGAGCGCAACAAAATCCGACTCAGATGTCCTAGGCACGGCAAGCGCCGTACCGGTATAGGTCACGCCGTCGGTATCCTGCGCCGATACTGCCTGCATGGCGCGCGCGGCAACCAGGTACGGCAAGGCGGTCTCGATCTTTTGCAGGCCCTTTGCCGCACTTTTGGCAAACTTGTTACGCGTTTTAATGATCCGGGTTCCCGTATCGATGATATCGCTGCCGACAACCTCGGCGCCCGGAATGAGAATGGCAACCAAGCCGGTGCCGATCGTGGCAAACCCCGCCAGGCCCAAACTCAAAATACTCGCATCGACCACCGTGGCGGCCGTGTGATAGGACGACACCACGTTGGCGCCCGCCAGTGCACCGCTATCGGCCGCCACCTGGGTGTCTCCGGCGCGCGACATGCTCCATATCGCCGCGGTCGACGAAAACAGCAGCGTAAGCACCACCAGAATGACAACCGCAGAGGAGAGCGTGGTATAGGCACCGTCTTCGATAAACAAGTCGATACCGGCACGGCCCATAAAGCCGCCCCGCTTGTGGCGAGTGCCTGGTCGACGGCGGGCCGCAAACCCTTGCGTCACCCGCAGCAGGCAGCGCCTAATCCCATGCAGCAATCCATGAATCATAATCTCCCTCCAGCCATTCGGGACGCGATCGATACGAGACGTCGACCCTGAGCTCGACATAGCCGCCCTCACCCGCACTGCCCATGGCCTGCACAAATGCACCGATCACGGGCAGCGGCTTAACCTCGCCGGCAACAGACACGGACGAAACGCCGCCGGCACCGGCCCGCCCCAACTCGATATCCCACGACAGCGGCCCGCCGGCATGAAAAATCGAGACGTTGGGCACCGCGGCAAGTCTGCGGCGAGTGAACTCCTTAAGGTCATCGTCGTCCTCAACCGTCGTCGTGGTCATAAGCCGCGCGGTCTCGGCGGCGGCGGACTCCATGACCGCGCGCGTATAGAGCAGGCACACCGGCTGCAACGCGAGCAAGATAAGCGTCAAAAACGTCGGCAGCAAAAAGGCGGCCTCGACCGTAGACTGCGCCCGATCCTCGCACGCGATATCAATACAGAGCGATGTCCTTGGCACCCGTCGCGGCATCGATAACCGACGATGGGGCGACGCCATGGGACGCCGCCCGCTCGACCAGCGCCGCCAAGCGCCCATCGGTGCCAGCGCGCCAAAGCCCCGCAATCGCCAGCACGATCGATAACAGTGCCACGGTGACGATGGCGTATTCGACGGTCGACTGAGCAGATTCCTCACGCAGGACATCATGCATTTCACGACCCCTCCTTTGAGCTCGTTGTCTGCGGGACCAAGCGCACCGCGCGCAGGCGGCACGAGGCATCGCTGGCATCCGCGGCAACCGTCACCATGTCGACCCAGCCTCGCCCATCGCGCACGATGGCGCCCCATACGTTGCCCTTAATATCGAGATAGCCGCTCAGGGCGAGCTGGGCCGTGGGCACCTCACGGTAGGCGCGCAACAGGTCTGCCGCCGCCTCGGTCATCGGCCGGTCCTCGGACCATGCGAGTCGAACCGCGATCGCGTTGTCTGCAGACGGCTCCGTCGCGCTGGCCGCCTGCTCGTCGAGTGCCTGCAAAAAGGTCTGAGCTGTGACGGCGGCATTCTGACCGCCCATATCTCCCGCACCTTTCGCCTGTGACACCGCCGCCGAACCCGATCCCAAATCGGCAGTAGCGCCCGGACGCTGCTGTCGCGCAACACCCAGTCCCCAAAGCGTCACCGCTATTGCCACGAGCAAACAGGCGAGCACCAGCGGCGAACCAACAGGCCGCCTGCCTTCTACAGGCTGTTGATGCCGTCTTTGATAGCGTTCCATAGTTCTTCGACTTTGCTCTTAAACGCGACGATGGCAATAATCGCGATCACTACGAGCACGCCGACCAAGATGGCGTATTCGGTAGTGCCCTGCGCGCTCTCCTCCCGCAACAGCGCCTTGGCACGCTGGCGAGCGCGGATTGCCCGGCAAAAAGCCCAACTCCAAGCCTTGCCCGCAATGTCGGTCATCGTGTTCATGTATTCCTCCCTACATCATCCCGCCTGCTCCCAGCAGCGGGCCCAATATGGACAGAAGCAACGCCGGCAAGATGAGCGTGCCGGTGGGAATCAGCAACTTGACCGGTGCGCGCTCGATCTCGCGCTCGACTGCGGCGCGATGGGCCGCACGGATCTCGCGACTTTGAGCAGCCAGCGTCTCGGCCAGCGGAGCGCCCAAGGCAAGCGCCTGCCCCACCGTGATGGCAAAGGTCTCGAGCGCCCTCACGTCCAAATCACGCGCGGCAGCCAACAGCTCGGCCTCGCGCGTCCCCACGCCCACCTGCCACGCCATGCAGGCTCGCTCAAGACGGACGGCCAGCACCGACCGACGATTGGCACAGAAAACCTCGAGCGCCGCGTCAAACGAAAGGCCGGCAGAAAGCCCCAGGCGCACCACGTCGATCATCTCGGACACCTCACCGAGCGACACCCGCGCCGGGCCGCCCGCCCCAATCGCGCCCTTCATTCGCGCGGTCAGAGCATCAATCACCGAGCAGCCCGCAGCAATGACCAGTACCGCCTCGCGCTTGCACGTCTCTGCAATCTTGCGGGCATCGGCACGCTCCAAACCTGTCGCGGCAAATACGCTCAGGGCACACAGACAGGCCGCGACCCCGACCAGGGCGCTCATAGCTCCACCCGCATAATGCGCCGGATAACTACCAGGGCAACGACGTTGAGGGCAAGTCCCAGCACCACAGCGCCCGCACCAGCCGGCGTCGCAAGACCGCGGCGAAAGTCTGCCGAAAGCAAAGCCAGTACCGCGCACATGCCCGCCGGCATCGCCGCGACCATGTGTGCCGACATACGCGCCTGTGACGTCTTAACGTCCAGACGGCGTTTGAGCTCAATGCGCTCACCCACCATGCTCGACGCCTCGGACAGCAAGCCGGCAAGCGGAGCCCCGGTACGCTGCGATACTTTGAGCGCCAAGGTGACAAGCGAAAGGCCGGGGGCATCGATGCGAACAAGTAGGTCATCAAGTGCGTCGGTCGCCGAGATACCGCAATCGATTGCCGCCGCCACCCGCAAAAACTCGGTATGCACCGGCTCTTGCGCATGGGCGCCCACAAAGCGCATGCCCTGTGCCAGCGAATGCCCCGAGGCAAGCGACATGGATAACGCTGTGAATGCCTCGGGCATGGCCTCTTCTACATCATGCTGTTCGCGTCGGCGATCGAAGGTGTCACGCGCGGCACCCACGCCAAACGGCGCCACCAGCCCCAAGACAAAACCGATGGGCGACAACGACGCAACGGCCAGCAAAACGCTGCAGATACCGCTCGACAGCAGCAGAAATGCCAGACGAGCCGCGTTATCCTCAATAGCAAGCCCAAGGCGATCTGCGGGGATCAGCGACATCCACGAGCGGGCTATCTTTGTCAGCAGGTCGTTTTCCGCCAACTCACGGGGCAGCTTCTCCGCCATCGATTCGAGCGTCTGGCGCGCCAGCTCCGCCGGCGGCCTCCGCGACACACGAGGCTCTGCCCCACACGCCGTCGCGACAGAAAGCCCCGCCAAACCCCCTACGACGAGGGGCATAGCGATCTCCATTCGTCCACCTCCTCTTGCGTGAGCGTTCCCGACCGCAAGCCCTCCGCAATAAACGGCGGCTCGCGGTCGAGCATCCAGGTGCGTTCGGCGGCATCGAACGTCACGTAGCGTTCGAGCTCAACACCGCCCGACGCGCCGCGGTGAACCCCCGAATATGAGGCCACAAAGCGCCTGCCATCTGCATGGCGCTCGGACATCACGATGCCGTCGAGCGCCATGGCGATCTGCTCTTCGATAAGCTCACTCGGCAAATCGATGCCGTAACGCGCAAGCAGCGTCAGACGAACCACGGTCTCCTGCTCGGTACCCGCATGGAGCGTGGTGAGCGAGCCGTCGTGGCCCGTGTTCATGGCCTGCAGCATGTCGCAGCACTCGGCACCGCGCACCTCGCCCACGACGATGCGGTCGGGGCGCATACGCAAAGCATTGGTCACCAGGTCGCGGATCGTCACCGCACCCTCGCCCTCGATTGACGCCTCACGCGCCTCCAGACGAACAACGTGTGGGTGATGTGCAAACCTGAGCTCGGCGGAATCCTCGATCGTCACAATGCGCTCGCCGGTGGAAATCTCGCACGACAGCGCGTTGAGCAGCGTGGTCTTGCCCGACCCCGTGCCTCCCGCAACCGCCAAGTCCTGCCGCAACGACACCGCGCACGACAGCAGCTGCGCATACCAAAGCGGCAGTGACCCCAACCCCACAAGCTCGTCCAACGAACAGATACGGTCCGAGAACTTACGGATGGTGAGGATTGGCCCGTCGATCGCCACGGGTGGAATCACCGCGTTGACACGATAGCCCGTCTTGAGGCGGGCGTTGACGATGGGGCTACGCTCGTCGATACGACGGCCGAGCGGCGAGATGATGCGGTCGATGAGCACACGGATCTGCTCGTCGTCCTCAAACGCGTGCTCGATGGGATACAAAACGCCACTGCGCTCAAAAAAGGCAGAGCGACAGCCGTTGATCATGATTTCGGTGACGGTGTCGTCCTCGATGAGCGGCTGCAGCGGTCCCAGGCCCACCACGTCATCTAGGATCTCGTCGATGATGGTCTCGCGCTCAGGCGTCGCCAAGTCGGTCGGCTCTTCCACGTTGAGCGCCGCTTCCACCGCCGGACGCAGCTCAGAGCGGGCAAGGGCCGGGTCGACGTAGGCACTGATGCGCGCCACCTCGTCGTAGCCCATGCGGTCCATCACCGCACGCTTGGTGCGGCGTTTAACGGCACGGTGGCGTCCCGCATCAACGGGAGCAGCCGCGGCGGCCGCGCCGGCGGCTTTAATCCTCGTCTGCAAACTCATCGCGAATCACCCTCACGCGACCAGGGAAGACGGATGCGCGGGCGCTCGGTGCGGGTCGCGCGGTCAGCGACCATATCGCTCCAGGGACCGACGGCGCAGCCCAGCTCCACGAGCATCTCGCGCGTGGCCTCGCGCACGCTGGTCGCAAAAGCGCTCGTCTGACCCACTGCCTCATCGGCGCGACCGAATGCCATGAGCGCGGCCAAGTCCTGGCCGCCATCGGCAATGCGGATCTTGGAGCTCAGTGCGCAGGCAATCTCGAAGCGCATGGCGACGTCCTCGTCGGCACCGCGCGCACCAAACCGGTTGAACACGGCGCTCATGCGCGTGCGTGGCACGCCCACGCGGCTCGCCAGCTCAATGACGCGCGAAGCGGATGTCGCGGACGATACCGCCGCATCGCCTACGACCAGGCAACGGTCGCTCGCCGCCACCGCGGCGGCCACGGCATCACCCCAAAAGACCGAGGTGTCGACAAAGACCACGTCGGATTCGCGACGCAAAACATCGAGCAATAGCT
This sequence comes from Collinsella sp., assembly GCA_036304385.1. Lineage (GTDB taxonomy): Bacteria > Actinomycetota > Coriobacteriia > Coriobacteriales > Coriobacteriaceae > Collinsella. Next base: position 14,932 of record JAXIYS010000082.1, read on the forward strand.
CCACCGGACGTGCCATGAGCTCGGCCTTCTCGGGGGCCGCGACAGGCCCCCAGAGCGTGACACCCGGGGCGACGCGCATCGATGCGGCCACGATATCCGACTCGGCAAGTGCGCCCGCCGCCGACGGCTCGATAAGCGTCGCCATATCGTGCGGGGCATCGACACCCAGCAGATCGTATAGGTTTCCAAACATGAGGTCCAAATCGAGCACGGCGGCACGCAAACCCAACAGCGACGCCGCATGCGCCATGGTGGCAACGATCGTCGACTTGCCGCAACCGCCCGAACCCGAAACGGCGCAGACGACCGGTGCCCGACGCGACGGAATCGAAGCGTCCGCCGACAGCGCAGGGGCTGACGGTGCGGGAACCGGCGACACAGACGCGGGCGATAACATCCCCGTCTCCCCCGCCGCGGTCACGTGCCGAGCCCAAGCCGGCATGGCAGGCTGCCTGGGCTGCGGTTCCGAAGCCAAAGACGCAGCGGCACACGGCTCGCCAGCCCCGGCAAAACCCTCGACCTCATCGAGCTCATCGGCCAGATTTACGCCGTGCACGTATCCCATATCTTCAGCCAGAGCGTCATCGCCATACGGTACCGGCCCTCCAGCGTCATCGTATGCAAGGGGATCCCGGGGGCGCCGACCATGCTCGGCTTCCGCTTTTCCATATTCATCAACACGCGGGCCTCTTGTAGCGCGAGGCGCCCCGGGTTCCCTATCAACAAAAGCATCGGGCTCAATCGTCCTGCGCCGATCGGAATCAACCGTTCCCTCACCCGCGCGCCCGTTGCCGCACAAACTGTGCGCAGCGATGACCTCGGTCGCCCCCGCGCGAAACAACCCTTCGATATCCGACGGGTCGAGTGTCTCGATCAACACGACGACGCGACTCACACGGCCCTCGGCCGTCAGGCGCGCAACGGTCTTCCGCACGTCTTCGGTATCGAACAGAGACGCCGCGATGATGGCGGCACCGCGGCGCGACGGAAACGCCCGCGCCATGGATACCAGCCCGTCTAGGTCGCCCACGCGAAGCACCCGCGCGCCCGCATCGCGACCCTCGACTTCCTGCTGTAGCAGCCCGTAATCGCCGCACGCGCAGCACGCAAGCCAGATCGCCTTCATCACTCGTCGCCTCCGCTCTTTTTGCCGCGCGCCGTGGCGGGAATCGTCAAGCTGACCGTTCCCTTTCCCGAGGCTCCCAGCAATTCCTTGACATCTTCGGGGTCTGCCGCCAGCGTCACCCACTCGATCTTGCCTTCACGCGTGGTGCCGGCATCTTCGCTGGTATCGATCACGTACGCGCCGCACAGTCGATCGGTCACGCCATCTTTTTGCACGTACACGTCCACATAGCTGCCCACGCCCGTAGCGCCGCCGACCGAGTGCTCGGCATCGACCGCCACCGAAACGGCAACCTTGCCTTTAGGCACCTCGAGCTTGTGGCTCTCGGCCTTGGTGTAGACATTGCAAATCACGGCATTTTTTGGAATGCGCGAGGTCGTCACGTCGCCGCGTACCTGACGCAGCTCGGTCGCCGCATCACGCGGCAACAGACTCGCCAGCCATTCCTGAGTTATGACATTAGTCTCGTCGAGGGTCTCACCCACATCAATATCGCGCGCCGCGACGCACACCTCAACGCGGTCGCCGCCGTATTTTGCCAAAGTCTCGGCCTGGGCCTGCTCGGCTTGCGAGCGGATCGACGAGCCGTAGACCATGCAGAGCGCCGCGGCAAGCACACCCGCGACCAGACTGATGGCGATGCGCTTGCTCTTGTTCACGGCCGCTCCTCTCAAGGTAGCACCGGGCACATGCCCGTACCACCATTGTCTGGGCGACCAGGGCGCAAAGCGGCGCAATCGCAATCTTGGTTTTACGTGTCAAACCAATTGCTGACCAAAAGCTGACCAGCCCGTCAAGCTCGTGGCAAGGTTTTGGTCAGAACGTCGGCAAAACGCATATTTCGAGGCGCTTTGGCAGCAAAAAAGCCGCCTCCCAAGCAATTAGGAGACGGCTGTCATAGGAAAAATCAATTACAGATGAACATCGGGATCGAGCATTTGGGCACTCACGCGCATGGATGACGCCAGGTTTTGGAACGTCTCCAGACGCAGGCTGTCAATCTGTCCGGCATCTTCGGCCTCGCGAACGGCGCAACCCGGCTCGTGAGTGTGCGTGCAATCGCCAAACCGGCACGCGCGCGACGCCTCGACGATCTCGGGGAAGGCGCGCGCCAGACCCCGCTCATGGCCCACGAGCGGCAGGCTGCGCAGGCCCGGGGCATCGGCGATCACGCCGGCGTCGCCCGGCAGCGTCACCATCACGCGCGCAACCGTGGTGTGGCGACCCTGGTCATCACGCTCGCGCACGCCACCAGTGGCTAGCGCATCGTGACCCAGCAGCGCATTGAGCAGCGTCGACTTGCCGGCGCCCGACTCGCCCAAGATCATGGCACAGCTCCCAGCCGGCACGCAGGCGCGAACCTCGTCCAGGCCGAGGCCCTCGGCAGAAGATGTCACGATCACGCGCACGTCCGGACCCACCAGACGGCGCACGCGGTCCAGATCGCGCTCGAGCTCATCGGCCTCGCAGCGGTCGGCCTTGGTGAGCACCACCACCGGCTCGGCATCGCAATCGAGCGCCAACACCAGTGAGCGCGCCACGCGATCGAGCAGCACCTCGCCGGCGCCGAGCGCCTGCACGATCAGCACGCTGTCAACGTTGGAGCAGAGCACCTGGCGCTCACCGCGGGCACGGCCACGCCAACGCTCAAAGCTCGTACGGCGCGGTAGTACGCACTCGATGACGCCCATGTCGTGCCCGGGAGCACGGCGAACCGCCACGCGGTCGCCCACAGCGGGCAGCAAGACCTCGTCCTCGCCACGCGACTTGGCAAACCCTACGGCATGCTCGGCACGAAACGTGTCATCGGCAGTCGCCACCAGCGGAAACCCGCGGTCCAGGCGCACCACGGCACCGAGCTGCATCTGCTCGGGCTCCTCGGCCTGTGCGCAAAAGTCGTCAAATGCAGCCTGCTGAGCCGCATCGACCGGCAGGTCATCGAACGCCGGAACATCCTGCAACGCGTCATGCCCCGGTACGCTTGCCAGCAGCTCCTCAGCAGATGCAGGGGCTTCGGTCGCGAGCTTCCGACGACGATCGCGCTTAGCCCGCGCCCCCGTCGTCTTTTTCTTCGCCTTAGCCTTAGCCTTGCCCACAAACGCCTCCCAGTACCCAAAATCACAACTGAGCAGGTATTTTAAATCAAAAAGAGCTGGCCGGGCAAAGCCCGACCAGCTCACACACTTTCCCTCAGCTTACGGTCCCGAAAGGCTATCCGAAGGCCCGCCCGCCGGGAGGAGTTTCTTCTGAGCGATCCCGCAGCGCGAAGCGCGAGGACCAGCGAAGAAGAAAACACGCAGGGGCGGGCCCGGACAGGTTAGCTTACTCCTTCTCGACCGCGCGCATGATCGCCTTGTAGATCTCCATCAGCGGAATGATCAGGAAGGCAAGGCCCAAGGCGGCGATAACGCCCTTGAGCTCAAGCGTCACGGGGCCAAAGAACATCTCGGCAAGCGTCGGCTGCACGGTCACGATAACCGTCAGCACCAGCGCCAGCGCAGCCGAAGCCCAAAGCCACTTGTTCTGCTTCTTCATGCTAAACAGCGAAGCACGACGGCTGCGCATATTGAAGCAGTGGAAAATCTCGACCATGTTGAGCGTGATGAACGCCATCATCACGCCTTCCTCGTCGGCATTGCCGGCGATCATATCGGCGATGTGGATGTAGCCCATGTCAAAGTACGCGCCCACAAAAAAGCTCGCCAGCACCAGCACGGTAATGATCAGGCCCTGGACCACGCAGTCCAGGCCCATGTGACCGGCAAAGACGCCGTCCTTGGCGTTGCGCGGCTTGCGCTTCATGATATCGCCCTCGGCATCCTCCATGCCCAGCGCGAGCGCGGGGAAGCAGTCGGTGACCAGGTTCACCCACAGCAACTGCACCGGCTGGAAGATGGTAAAGCCGATGAGCGTGGCAATGAACACCGAGAACACCTCGGCAAGGTTGGCCGAAAGCAGGAACTGGATGACCTTGCGGATGTTGTCGTAGATGCGACGGCCCTCTTCGCAGGCACCGATGATAGTGGCGAAGTTATCGTCGGCAAGCACCATGTCGGCGACGTTTTTGGTAACGTCGGTACCGGTGATGCCCATACCCACGCCGATGTCGGCGCGCTTGATGGACGGGGCGTCGTTGACGCCGTCGCCCGTCATGGCGACGATCTGGTCGCGCGACTTCCAAGCCTCGACGATGCGGGTCTTGTGCTCGGGCTGGACACGGGCGTACACGCCGTAGTCCTCGATGTGCGCGTCGAGCTCCTCGTCGCTCATGCGGTCGAGGTCGGCGCCGGTGATGGCCTGGCTGCGATCGGCGACGATGCCCAGCTGCTTAGCGATGGCCACGGCGGTGTCGATGTGGTCGCCCGTGATCATGACGGTGCGGATGCCGGCGTCGTGCGCCTCGCGGATAGCGTCGGCCACCTCGGGACGGACCGGGTCGATCATGCCGGACAGGCCGCAGAAGACCAGGCCATGCTCGAGCGCAGCGGGGCTGCAGTCGGCGGGAACCTCGGTGTAGGTGCGGCTCGCCAGCGCCAGCACGCGCAGGGCCTCGTCGGCCATGGCCTTGTTGGCTGCCACGAGCTCGGCGCGGCGCTCCTCAGTCAGGGGGACGACCTTATCGCCCTCGTAGATATGGGTGCACAGGCCGATCACCACGTCGGGCGCGCCCTTGGTGTACTGCTCGTACTCGCCGTCCAGGGTCTCGACGACCACGGACATCATCTTGCGACCCGAGTCGAACGGGGCCTCGCCCACGCGCGGGTGCTCGGCAGTCAGGCCAGTAAGACCAGCCTTGCCGGCATCGTTGACGAGTGCACACTCGGTCGGCTCGCCCACGGCCTCGCCCAGCTCCTCGTCCCACTGGGCATCGGAGCACAGCGCCATGCCGGCCAAGAACTTTTCCTTGGGCGCAGCGAGCTCGTGCTTGACGACGGTCATCTTGTTCTGGGTAAGCGTGCCGGTCTTGTCCGAGCAGATGGTCTGCGTGCAGCCGAGCGTCTCGACAGCAGAAAGCTTGCGGATGATCGCCTGGCGCTTGGCCATCTTGGTCACGCCGAGCGAAAGGACGATGGTCACGACGGCGACCAAGCCCTCGGGGATAGCGGCGACGGCGAGCGAGACGGCAACCATAAAGGTATCGAGCAGGGCAGTCGGGTCGGTAAGGACGTTGCCCACGCCGTGACGGATGATGTCAACGCCAAAGATGACGACGCAGATGACGATAACCATAATGGTAAGAATGCGGCTGAGCTCGGCAAGCTTCACCTGCAGCGGCGTGAGCTCTTCCTTGGCCTCGGCCAGAGCGCCGGCGATCTTGCCCATCTCGGTGTTCATGCCGGTACCGACCACGACGGCGCGACCGCGGCCGTACACCACGGTGGAGCCCATGTAGCACATGTTCTTGCGGTCGCCGAGCGGCACGTCGTCGGTGCCCGCGGCAAGCTCAATCACGTTGGCGTGCTTCTCGACCGGCACGGACTCGCCGGTCAGTGCGGCCTCTTCGATCTTCATCGTGGCGCTCTCGAGGACGCGGCAGTCGGCCGGGACGGAGTCGCCCGCCTCGAGCATGAGGACGTCGCCGGGCACGAGCTCGGCGCTCGGCAGATGCACGAGCTTGCCGTCGCGCAGCACCTTGGACTGCGCCGCGCTCATCTCCTGCAGGGCCTCGAGGGCCTCCTCGCTCTTGGCTTCCTGGACCACGCCCAGCACCGAGTTGACGATAACGACGAACATGATGATGGCGACATCGGCAAAGTCCGCCTCGCCCTTGACCATGCCCGTGAGCGCGCTGATGACGGCGGCAACGATCAGCATGATGACCATGGGGTCTGCCATCTGCTCAAAGAAGCGCTTCCACAGCGGCGTCTTCTCGGCTTCCTCGAGCTTGTTAGGGCCTGTCTTGGCAAGGCGCGACGACGCCTCGTCGTTGCTCAGGCCGAGGTTCTCATCGACACCTTGGTCGCTGAGCACCTCCGCCGCGGCGGACAGGTATTCCTTTTGCATATAGAGTCCCCTCCTGGGATTCGGGCCACTCAGCAGATTGATGCCCGATCATAATTCCCAGGAGAAGGGCAAGGGCTCATCAAGGCTGCCGTGCTGAGCGGCAGTTGATAGTGGAGCTATGGTACCCCAAAGCGGCGGGTCTAGCCAAAACATTCCATCTGGAAACACGGCACAGGCGCAACGGTGCAGACAGTGTGATGCTCAAGATTGATAAAACGTTTTTTCTTCGGCGCATCATCGAACTAAAATATCGCCCAGATAGCAGCGGTTAGAACGGTTGGTAAAGTTTTTGCATATACCGTTTTTCCGCAAAAAATGAACTTCTAATTCGGCATACGGTCGATTTTTTGGGGTATTCGGTCGGCATTTCGTTATAATCATCTCAGTTTTATTTCTTATGGTTTATCTATCAGCGCAAGACGATGTCAGATGGAGGTCTGAATGTACAAGCGCACCAAGATTGTATGCACCATGGGTCCCGCCTGCGATAGCGACGAGACCATCCGCGAGATGATCAAGGCGGGCATGAACGTCGCCCGTTTTAACTTCTCGCACGGCTCCTACGACGAGCACCACGGTCGCATCGAGCGCGTCCGCCGTATTTCCAAGGAGCTCGGCATGCCCGTCGGCATCCTGCTCGACACCAAGGGCCCCGAGGTCCGCACCGGCCTTTTGGTCGATGGCAAGAAGGTTGCCGTCAAGACCGGCGACAAGATCGTCGTCACCGCTCAGCCCACGTCCGAGGATTTCCACGGCACCGCTGAGCACATCTCCCTCGACTACCTGGCTCTGCCCTCCGAGGTCGAGAAGGGCTCCCTCATCCTGATCGATGACGGCCTGGTTGCCCTCGAGGTCGAGTCCGTCGACGGCCAGGACATGACCTGCGTCGTTAAGAACGACGGCCTGATCGGCGAGCGCAAGGGCGTCAACATGCCCAACGTCAACATCTCTCTGCCCGCCATCACCGAGCGCGATCGTCAGGACATCCTCTTTGGCCTGACCGAGAACATCGACTACATCGCCGCTTCCTTCATCCGTGACGGCGAGTCCGTCCGCGGCATCCGCAAGCTTTGCCGCGAGAACGGTGGCGAGCACGTGACGATCTTCCCGAAGATCGAGTGCGCCCTGGGCGTCGAGAACTTCGACGAGATCCTCGAGGCTTCCGATGGCATCATGGTCGCCCGTGGCGACCTGGGCATCGAGATCAAGCCCGAGCTCGTTCCGCACATCCAGAAGGAGATCATCGCCAAGTGCAACGCGGCCTACAAGCCCGTTATCACCGCTACGCAGATGCTCGACTCCATGCAGCAGAACCCGCGCCCGACGCGCGCCGAGGTTGCCGACGTCGCTAACGCCATCTACGACGGCACCGACGCCGTTATGCTTTCCGGCGAGTCCGCTGCCGGTAAGTACCCGGTCGAGGCCGTCAAGATGCAGGCCAGCATTGCTCTCGAGACCGAGAAGTACCTCCCGGCTCACGCTCCGCTCGAGGTTCCGGCCGATGCTCACGGCACCCGCGTTGTCAACAACGTTGTGGGTATGTCCGCTGTGAACATGGCCACCACCGTTGGCGCCAAGTGCATCACCGTGCCGACGACCACTGGTCGTACTGCCCGCCTGATCTCGCACTTCCGTCCCAACATGCCGATCTGCGCGTTCTCCCGCCACGAGTGGGCCGTCCAGCAGATGATCATGTACTGGGGCGTTATCCCGCACCAGGCCGAGATTACCCAGGGCACCGTCAACGGCACGATCGTCAAGGCGATTGAGACCGCTAAGGAGCTCGGCTACGTCGAGGCCGGCGACCTGACCGTCGCCACCGCCGGCGATCCCCGCATGAGCGTCCAGCTCGAGGACAAGGTCTCCTCGACCAACGTCGCTTACGTCGCTCAGGTGCGCTAAATCGCACTTGCAAGCAGATTTGCATTGCAAAGGGCCCGGAAGGCAAAGCCTTCCGGGCCCTTTTTCTATGCCAATGCCGGCACACGGCAAAACACACACTCATTTCTTTACCAAAAGCGCGAAATCCACCCTTCGAGGCCCAAAAATAAAGTCCCAAGCGCTAAAAGTGTTCGCCCGGTGGCAAACCCACACCTTAACCGACGCTGCTAAATCGTTTTAGCAAGAGTCAGATCGACCTGGTTTTCGGAAGTGCGGGGAAAAATTGCTTACCCCCGAGCACAAGCCCTTTTATTTCAACAAAACCCCTGATAAAGTTGGCTCAAATACCGATTGTGCTTTGCCTGTTTGTCTTTTTCCCCGCACTTCCGAAACCGATAGCCTTTCTAGCCCAAACAACGCTCGAACGATCGGATTGCCATGTCATTTCTCGCTTGCGGACCCACAGATTTTCAGTACTATCGCATCCCGCCCCAGATACTAGGACTCTATCCGGCAATCCTGCCGCCCGACCATGACCATCGCTTGGTGCATTACTCAAAACAACCAGTATTTAAAGACTTGCTCGGCACACCAGTTTGGAGATTCGTGGGCGAAAGAAAACAGCGCGCGAACGGAAAGCTATTTCATAGCCGTCTGCTAACCCAAGAGCCGCCTCCTGGGTCGTTTAGGCAGACTGAGCATGAGTTTGATGTCACGTCCCCGGAGTTCACACTGCTCAACCTTGCTACGCAGGTCTCGCGCAACCAGTTACTCATGGCTTGCTACGAGATGTACGGCTCCTTTGCAGTGTTCACGCCTTGTAAACGGGCGCAGCAGCAGCTCGATGAAGCAATTTCGCTTAAGCTCATTCCGCCCGACTGTGGTTGGAAACGCGTTGTCGACACCAAGGGCAATGACACCAATTTGTGGAAACGCGCACCGACCCTCAGCGCAGCGGATATCACCGCGTTCGCCAAGCAGGCCACAGGCCTGCTTGGCGTCAAACAGCTGCGCTGGGCGGCCGAGCACATGACGGGGCAGACCGCCTCGCCCTTCGAAGTACAGACCTCCATGCTTGTCTCGCTCCCCCGCGACGAGGGCGGCATGGGCATCAACATCGCAAACAACGTGCGCATCCCACTCAGCGACGCCGCGCGCTCACTGTATGACAAAACCTGCTGCTACGCCGATATCCTCATCGAGAGCAACACCGACAGCATGGGCGTCATCTTGGAATGCCAAGGCCGCTCCGTCCATGACAGCGAAGCCGCAAGTCTCTCCGATGCCGAGCGCACCACCGCCCTCACAAGCATGGGCTATGACGTTATCCAGATAACCTATGAGCAAATCAAGGACACGAAGAGCTTTAACAACATCGCCGAGCTCATTCATAAAAAGGCGGGGCTCCCCTACATCCCAAAGACCGATCAGGAACGTACCGTCGAAGATGCCCTGCGACGGGAGTTGTTGGTCAATTGGGATGAACTGTTCACCGTTAAGCCGGCCGGCTAGCAGCTAGCGATCAGGGGGACTGTGGGAACGTCAGAAGCAGCAACGCGAGCCGCAAAGCCTGCCTCGGTTAGCTCGATGACCTCGGTAAACGTTGCATCGAAAAACTCCTCGGTTAGCAGGCGATACGGCGGATGATCGGGCTCGCCGGGGTTTTCGCGTACAATCTCGTGCATGACGCCGATGGTCTTGAGCACATATTCTTTATGGATGGGATACTGCCCAAAACGCGTCGCAGCGGTATACAGGCGATCGGTCGCACGCGGAATCGAAACAATGCCGAGCGTCTTGCCAAACCAGTCAAAGTCGCCTTGCTTTTTAATGCGGAACTCCTCACACGGCTTGCCGCCGTGCGCCTCCAGGTACTGGTTCACGCGCGTATTCCATACGGTATCGGCCACCAGATGCGACCAGACGCCCAGCGTTAAATCGAGCAACGACTGCGCCACATCTTCGGACGCAAGCGAGAACTCACAGGCGCCGGGACCGGCAACCGGCTCGGCATCCTTGTAGCGCTGGGGATAGTGCACGCGGTTCAGTCGCTCGCGTTCCTCGATAATCGAGGTTGCCGCGGCTGGCGCACCGTTGGGCGAACATTTAAGCAACGGCGCCACATAGGTATCCCAGAACTCATGCTCACGAGGCTTAGGGATGGGCTCAGGCTTGGCAAAGTGCGTAATGCGGTACGGGATGGGATCGGCGATGCCAGGGACCATATAGCCCACGAAGATATCCGGAACCACACAGCCAAACAAAAAGGCATTGCGGTCGCGCACGCTATTGGCAAGCGCACCGGTGCGCTCCAGCAAACGCTCCGTCTGAGCGATATGAATGTTCCAGCTTGGCATAGCCACCCCCATAAAAACCTGGATAACTATACCATCACGGCAAAGCCGCGCGGGCGGCTACGCACGCTCTACGCAGCAACTAGTCCGTAGCACCGCTTTCGGTTCCATACGACGGCGAAGGCGCCTCGACCACATGGTGATATCGATCGATATAGATTGCACGGGCACCCAGGCGTCGCACCAAATCCTGGTGATGTGTACTCATCAAAACCGTCTTACCGGCAGCAACGTAGGCCAGCAAGAAATTGACCACGATGTCGCATGAATCCTCGTCGAGCCCGTTGGTAGGCTCGTCGAGCACTAGGATATCGGGGTTCATCGACACGACTGCCGCCAGCGCCACACGCTTCTTTTGCCCGCCCGAAAGCTGATAGGGCGAGGCATCGACCAGGTCGGCAACTTGAAACAGTTCCATGGCATCGCGCACGCGACGGTCGAGCTCGCCCGCCGGCAGCCCCATTTGAGCCGGACCAAAAGCGACTTCCTCGCCCACTGTGGCACAGAACAGCTGTGCATCGGCGTTCTGAAACACAAAGCCCACGCGCTGATGGAACCGCTGAGCGGCTGCAGAATCCTTTAGAAACGCCGCATCGATCACGTGCCCGTCAAACAGGTATGCCCCTGCGTCCGCAAGTTCAAGGCCATTAATAAGGCGCATAATCGTCGTCTTACCGCAGCCGTTGGGACCGAGTAGGGCAACGAGTTCACCACGATCGACCTGCAGCGACACACCATCGACAACCGTATGTCCCGCATAGGAAAACACTACGTCGCGCAGCTCGATGAGCGGCGTGGTCTCGGCGCTAGCAGCGCCGCTCGCGCCCATCGCGCCATTTGTATCGTTTGCCAAAACGTCGCCCTTCCCTATTCATATCGACGGTTCGACCGCCCGCGTTACAGCACCGCGCACAGTACGGCAAGCAGAACCACAACGGCCGCGTAAACGACATCGTGCCAGCCAAAGCCGCTCCGCGCGGGAGCCGGATACGCACCGGCAAAGCCGCGGCACAGCATAGCCTCGTCCATCGCGCGGCTGCATTCCATCGCCTTGATAAACGTCATGCCCATGATACCCGCCAGCGAGTCGGTGCGCGAAAAACCCGCAGGCGCACGACCAACGCTGCGCAGCATGACCGATTCGCAAAGATTGTGCGCCGTGCGACCCAGCACCTCGATGTGCTTGAGTGCCATGTCAAACGTAAAGATAACTTCGTCGGGTAGATGCAGCATCTTGAGCGCCGCCGACATGCGGCTCCACGTGAGGGTCCACGAAACACCCAGCACCAACGACACATTAATGAAGGTCTTGAGCGCAATCTTGAGCATGGCACCCGTGGCAGACGCGCCCAGCAGCAGGGCGGGCAACGCCAGAACCACCGCGAGCCCCGCAGCGCCAAGCGCCGGTACAAAGGTCGCGCGCAGCCCGCGTACGGGGCGCACGGCAACGAGCACCAACGCGATCGCCGTCATCAACATGAGGTACAGCGGGCTCTGCGTCAGACATACGCACAGGACGCAAACGAACATCCCCACCAGACGCACCGGCGCCGAAACGGAAGAAAGGGCGCGGTCGATCATCGACCCGCCCTTGTGTGCGCCACCGCCCAGGCGGACCCGCTCAAGCAGGCTCGCCAGGTGCAGGACATTCTTTTGCATCACGCGATGACGAGCCCCCGCGGACTCGTATCGCTCCTCGACCGCAAGCCAGCTAGGCAGCTCGGCTATTGCCATGAGCACCGCTTTCCTTAACCGTCAGCGAGATCAGACGAAATGCGATGGTGAGCACCGCCACGCCAATCACGCCGGACAGGATATACATGGCAGCCTGGCCGGCAAAGCCAAGGCCCTGTTCCTCGGAATAGGCCTGCAGGTAATCACCCGTAGGCAGAGCGTCGGCAAAGGTCGGGGCATCGAGGCCGACCGAAGCCTGCAGGCTGTCGTCGCCAGCCTCCTGAACGGCGGTCGCGGCGCCCTCAGCATCCCACTCGCCCCATGCGTCACCGGTGGCAAGCAAGCCGAGCGGCGTAGCCACGACAAGCACGGCGACCAGGATGAGCGTGGGGACCAGCGAGGTCTTCTTGGCAGCAGTGCCCTCGACAGCAAGCTGGCCATCGACGGCCTCGGGCCCGACGATAACGCTCGGCGCCGTCTTCTTAATGAAACCGTAGATGGCAGCCGTCGCCACGCCCTCGACCACGCCGGCAACCAGCATATGCGGGATCAACATGGCCGGAATAGCCACAGACAACGGGAAGGGGCAGTACAGCGGAGCGCCCGATGCATTCGTGAAGAGCATGGGCTGAATGCCGAACTCGATCGCCGCACACAGGGCCGCCAGGCACAGGCCGACCCAACCGCTCACGATGGCGGAAACCGAGGTGCTCCAGCTCTTGTCGTGCAGACGGCTGTTGAGCGCACGGAACACGATAGCAGCGGCAAACGGCAGCACAAAGGCCATGTTAAAGCAGTTGGCGCCAAAGGACAGAACGCCGCCGTCGCCAAACAGCAGCGCCTGCAGCGCCAGCGCGACCGAGACAGCGATAGCCGCGGCCTCGGGGCCCAGCAGCAGCGCGATGAGCGCGCCGCCAACAGCGTGACCAGTGGTGCCGCCAGGCAGCGGCACGTTGAACATCATGAGCAAGAAAGAGAACGCAGCGCAAATACCCAAAAAGGCCATGTGCTCGCGATCGAGCGTGGCGCGCACCTTCTTGATGCAGTGGACCCAAACGGGCACCATCGCCACCGCCATGACGGCATCGGTCTGCGGGGACAGATAATTATCTGGAATGTGCATGTACGCCTCCCGGTTGTCGGCGCACAGAATTGCAACGCCGCCTGAATCACCTTGCCAGTGTTACGTATTGTCAGACTCGTAACACGACGCGGGCTATCATAGCAAAACGGCGCACTGCCGACAAAGCAGCACGCCGTTATGTAATGCGCGTGTCATATATGCAGGCTCAGCGATGCCTTTTCCGAACACCGCGGTCACGCAGGACCCCACAGCAACTGCCGAGGGGTCCCTGCTCCCAGCGCAAATCCTAGCCGCGGACCTCGCCGTTTACGCCCTTGCACACCTTGGTGACGATCTTCTGGTGCGCCTTCTCGACCTCTTCGCTGGTGAGCGTATGGTCGTCGGAGCGATACGTAAGCGCAAAGGCCATGGACTTCTTGCCCGCTCCGATGCGGATGGGATCGCGGTAGACGTCGAACAGGCGCACGCCCTCGAGCAGCTTGCCGCCGGCGCTGGTGATGCGACGCTCAAGATCTTCGCAGGTCACAGCGTTGTCGACCACGATAGCAAGGTCATGCTCAACAGCCGGGTACTGCGAGAACTCGCGATAGTTCTCCTGGTTGCGGGCGCCCTTGATCAGCTTGTCCAGATCGAGCTCAAAGGCAACGACGACCTCGTCGATGCCCATCGCCTCGCGCGCCTCAGGGTGAATCTCGCCGACCCAGCCCAGCACAGTGCCGCCGGACAGAACCTCGGCGGCGCGACCCGGCTGCAAGAAAGCGTAGCCCTCGCCCTCGACGGGACGGAAGCGAACCTTCTCGATGCGCAGCTGGGCGAGCAGCTCCTCGACGATGCCCTTGCCAAAGAAGAAGCGCAGTTTGCGGTACTTCATGTTCCAGGACCGCTCGCTCCACTGACCCGAGAGCACACCCGCCACGGACTTGGTCTCCTTGGGCAGGCTGGCGTTCTCGCGGCCATGGAACAGGCTGCCGACCTCGTACAGGTGCACGTTGGGCGTACCGTGCGCCTCGTTATAGGCAACGGACTGCAGTAGGCCCGGCAGCAGCGAACGACGCATCTCGGTCTGCTCGGCCACCAGCGGGTTCATGAGCACCACGGGGCAGCCGCGGCCCTCGGTGGACATGCCGATCTTCTCCAGGTCGCCCGGGGCGGCAAAGCCAAAGGTCGTGGTCTCGTTAAGGCCGCAGGCGCGCAAGATCTCGCCGACCTTGCGGGTGAGCTTCTGCTCGCGGGTCAGGCCGCCGATGTGGTTCTTGGCAGCCGGGATGGTCGCCGTCACGCGGCCCATGCCCCACAGGCGCAGGACCTCCTCGATCAGGTCAATCTCGCGAGGCAGGTCGGGACGGAAGCTCGGCGGGGTAACCATAAAGTCCTCGCCGTCGCGCTCGACGGTGCAGCCCAGACGGGTGAGCGAACGCTCAATAAAGTCGGGCTCGATATCGGCACCGCAAATGGCGTGCACGCGGGCCAGGCGCAGCTTAATGCTGTCGATGGTCTTAGGCGCGGGGAAAACGTCGACATAGCCGGGAGCAACCTCGCCGCCGGCAATCTCCTCAATCAGCGCGCAGGTAACGTTGGCGACATCCACGCAGCCGGTCTCGTCGACCTGACGCTCAAAGCGAATGGAGGCGTCGGAGATCAGCGACAGATCGCGGCTGGTGTGCGAGGTGCGACCGGCGTTGAAGCAGGCACTCTCGACCATCACGTCGACGGTGTCGTCCTCAATCTCGGAATCCATGCCGCCCATAACGCCGGCCAACGCCACGGGGCGCTCGCCGTCGGTGATAAGGCCCATGCCGGCGTCGAGCACGCGCTCCTCGCCGTCAAGCGTCGTGAACTTCTCATCCTGCTGGGCGGCGCGAACCACCACGCGACGCCTGCCCTCGCGCTCGGCAAAGGTGTCCAGGTCAAAGGCGTGCAGCGGCTGACCGGTGAGCATCATCACGTAGTTGGTGATATCGACAATGTTGTTGTGCGGACGCACGCCCAGGGCGTTGAGGCGCTTGACCATCCAGTCGGGCGAGGGACCGACCTTCACGTTGCGCACGATGCGGGCGACGTAGCGGTCGCACAGGCCCTCGTCGGCAATCTCGAC
>JAXIYS010000083.1:0-16229 GCA_036304385.1 Collinsella sp.
CATCTCCAACCTGTACCAGGTGTACTATCCCGCCGTTCTCCGCTCGCTCAAGAACATCATCGAGAGCGGCGTGAAGGCCGGCATCATGGTCGGCATGTGCGGCGAGGCCGCTGCCGATCCGCTGCTTGAGCCGCTGCTGATCAGCTGGGGCCTGGAGGAGTTCTCGATGAGCGCTCCGTCGATCCTGCGCGCCCGCAAGACCATCAGCCAGTGGACCAAGGCCGAGTGCGACGAGCTCGCCGAGAAGGCACTCGCCTGCAACACCGCCGCCGAGGTCAAGGCGCTGCTCGAGTCCGCAGCTCGCTAATTTGGTATCAGAGGTAACCGCGTGGTTGGAATGGGCCGGCCACGCGGCCCTCACATATACAGGGGGTACTGTAAATGTTCTACACGCTAACCGCTAACCCGGCTGTCGACATGACGGTTTCGAGCTCTCCGCTCGAGCCCGACGAGAACGTCCGCACCGGCTCGGCCAGCTACACGGCTAACGGCAAGGGCCTCGACGTGTCCTTTGCCTTTAAGAAGATGGGCGTCGACACCGTCGCGCTCGGCTTCTTCGCCGGCTTCACGGGCAAGTTCATCGTCGAGGAGGTCATGAACCTGGGTTGCCTGTGCCGCCCGGTCTGGACCGACGGCATCACGCGCATCAACACCTACGTCAACGATGGCCAGCACGAGTACGGCATCCTTAACCCCGGCGCCCCGATTACGCCGGAGCACCAGAAGGAGCTCTACAACATCCTGGACACCGCGGGCGACCTTGAGTGCCTGATCGTTTCCGGCTCCGTGCCTCCCAAAGCTACGCCCGACTTCCTGGCTCAGGTCATGGAGCACGCTCAGGCCCGTGGCGCCGACGTCGTCCTGGACCTGTCCTCCGACAAGCTCAAGGAGCTCGCTCACAAGAAGCCGCTGCTTATCAAGCCGAACCATCACGAGATGAAGGCCATCTTCGGTGTGCCGGTCGACACCGACGACGAGGTCCGCGTTGCCATGAAGCTCGCCCACGACGCCGGCGTCCAGAACGTGCTGCTCACTCGTGGTAGCCGCGGCGACGCCTACTTCTCCAACGGCGAGGACATCTGGTACGCCAAGCGTGAGTTCAACATCAAGCTGGTCTCTTCCGTCTGCGCTGGCGATTGCACCCTCGCTGCGTTCCTGCACAAGTGGTACAGGGATCGCGACAACGTCGAGGAGGCCATGAAGCTCGCTATGGCTACCGGCGCCAACGTTGCCGAGTCCGTGGGCATTGGCGACTTTGGTCACGTTGACGAGTACAGCAAGCGCGTTGCTGTCCGCAAGCTCGATCGCAAGTAAGCGAAACGCGACAAATTCGTGCGCATGCGGCGCCCTGACTTCGGTCTGGGCGCCGTTTTTTTTCGTGGGAAAAGTGAGATGAAACTGACCTTCACCGCTTCCACACCGTTCGCCGAGTTGTTGTAGCCTTTTGCCGAAGCGTGGAATATACTTTCATTAACACGTTGCTTCGTGAAAGGAACATTCATGATTTACACGCTCACTGCAAACCCCGCTATTGACTACAACATCGCCTGCGACGGCCTTTCCGCCAATACCGTTACGCGCACCCGTAACGCGGTCTACACCCCCAACGGCAAGGGTCTCAACGTCTCTTTTACGCTCGACCACTACGGCGTCGACACCACAATCCTGGGCTTCTTCGCCGGCTTCTCGGGCGAGTTTATTGTCAAGGGCGCCGAGGCCCTGGGCGTGCCCGTCAAGCCCGTGTGGACTGACGGCATCACGCGTGTCAACGTGTTCCTCAACGCCGGTCCCGACACCGAGTACAACATGGTTAATGCCGGTGCCGCCATTAACGAGGCCAACGAGCAGGAAATGTTTGAGCTTATTGATTCGCTCGACGACATGACCTGCCTGGTCATTAGCGGCTCGCTGCCCCCCAACACCTCCGAGGGTTTCCTGGCCGAGGTCCTGCGTCGCGTCAAGGCGAAAGGCGCCGAGTTCGTGCTCGACATCTCGAGCCATCAGCTTGCCGACCTCATTGCCATGGAGCCGTTGCTCATTAAGCCCAACGACGACGAGTTGCTCGACATTTTTGGCATTAAGGTGAGCGGTGGCGATGACGAGTCCGTCAAGGGCGCGATGGCCGAGCTGCACGCCAAGGGCGCCAAGAATGTGTTGCTGACCCTCGGCGGCGCCGGTGCCTATTTCTCCAACGGCGAGCACATCTGGTTTGCCAACCGCACCTTCGACGTCAAGCTCCTGTCGACCGTCTGCGCCGGCGATTCCTCGCTCGCTGCCTTCCTGTCCGTATGGCATGACGCCCCCGAGCGTGTCGAGGACGCCCTGCGCCTCTCGATGGCCACCGGTGCCAATGTGGTTGAGTGCCCGGGCTTGGGCGATTTTGCCAAGGTGGATGAATACAAGAAGAACATCGAAGTTCGTCAGGTCTGCTAGTTCCGGCACCTCGCCTGAATAGTTCGACTAATTCGCATCCGTCTTATATCAGGACGGATGCGTTTTTGTTTATCGGACTTGCGTGTGCAGTGGAGGCTGTTTCTTGCTAGACTTCTTGCAGACGCAATCGATAGTCAATTTGATAGTCGCAGGAGGCCATAGGCATGTGCAATGTTTCGCTTAACGGTACGCAGCCGACCGATGCCTCCATCCGTGTCCTGCGTGCGCTCGAGGCGGCCGGTCTTGAGGCTTGGTATGTAGGCGGTTGGGTGCGTGATGCCCTGATGGGGCGCCCCAGCCACGATGTTGACATGTGCTGCAGAGGCCTGTGGCAGGAGTCCAAAGCGGCGCTCGAGGCGGCTGATATTGCCGTGGTCGAGTCGGGCATTAAATTTGGCGGCATCACGGCTATTTGCGATGGCGAGCGCATTGAGGTCACCACCTACCGCCTAGACGGCTTTTATACCGATGGTCGCCATCCCCAGAGTGTGGAACGTGCGGCGTCGCTTGAGGACGATCTGGCGCGCCGCGACTTTACCGTCAATGCCATGGCATGGCATCCCGAGCGCGGTCTTGTCGACCGCTACGATGGCCAGGGCGACCTGAAGCGCAAGCTCATCCGCGCCGTTGGAGATCCCAAGCGTCGTTTTAACGAGGACGCGCTTCGCATGCTGCGCGCGGTGCGTTTTGCCTGCCGTCTGGATTTTATGATTGAACCCGCGACCAAACAGGCGCTGGCCGAATGTGCGCCGCTGCTCGATGCCGTGGCACGCGAGCGCGTGGGTATTGAGCTCGAGGGCATCCTTTCGACCGGCCACGGGGGAGACGCCATGCTGCGCTACCCCGAGCTTGTTTGCGCCGCCGTGCCCGAGCTCGCTGCGGGTAGGGGCTTTGACCAGCGCAGTGTCTATCATGCGTTTAACGTCTACGAGCATATCGCCCGCGTGCTGACGGTGGCAGGGGAGCTGGCGCTGTGCGATGGCGTCGCGCCCTCGTCGAGCCTTATGTGGGCGGCGTTTTTGCACGACGTCTCCAAGCCCGATTGCTTTACGGTCGATCATGCCGGTAGCGGACACTTCTACGGCCATCCCGAGCTCGGCGCCAAGAAGGCGCGTGTCATCATGGATCGCCTGGCGCTCTCGCACGATTTGGTGCGCGATGTGTGCCTGTTGATCAAATACCACGACAAGCCGCTGCGCCCCGAGCGATCCTGCCTGCTCAATATGATGCGCGCGCTTTCGGGCGAGGGCGTTGATACGCCGCGTCTGATGGACGAGCTCATGGACCTTAAGCGTGCCGACACGCTCGGCAAGGCGCCGTCGTGCTTCTATTATGTCGAGACGATCGAGGAGATGCGCGCGCTGACTCGCGAGTTGCTGGCGGCGGGGGAGCCCTATATGCTCAAGATGCTTGCCATCAATGGCGGGGATTTGATTCGCGCCGGCGTCAAGCCCGGGCCGGAACTGGGTCAGCTGCTCAACGCTGCCCTCGACGCCGTAATCGAGGACAATATCCCCAACAAGCGCGAAGCCCTTCTGGCCCACCTCAACCTGGGGTAGCTAATTTGGGACGGGGCTTTTTTAGCTACCCGGTTTAACTGCGCTTTCCATAACCTGCCGACAAAATTTCGCCAATTTGGAATTTCTTCTTGCGCTCGCGTTTTTTGTCCCGTAATATATTTCCGCGCAGCACGGCAGTGCAGATGTCATATGGCCCGTTCGTCTAGCGGTTTAGGACGCCGCCCTCTCAAGGCGGAGATCACCAGTTCGAATCTGGTACGGGCTACCACTTCTTTTCTGCTGAGGCTTATGGCCCGTTCGTCTAGCGGTTTAGGACGCCGCCCTCTCAAGGCGGAGATCACCAGTTCGAATCTGGTACGGGCTACCATGAATCTGAGACCCGGATTTCCCACGGAAGTCCGGGTTTTTTATTTTCGAGCAAACCATCTGCAATTCCCATTTGGCCCAGAGCTTTACGTTCTGCTTGTGGCCCTTGCGGGTACAATATGCAAGATATTTGGACGGTCAGAAGGAGCCTCATGAAGGAGTCCTCTCAGCATACATCTAAGCCCCAGGTCGAGGTTGAGGCCTCGGGCGGCGATGACAACAAGGGTGCGCGTCGCGGTGCCATTTTTATCGGCGTCGTGCTGGTTGGCTATATCGTTTATCTGATTGCGACCGGTCAGATGGGACAGTTTTGGGCTGCCATGTCGAGCGTCCAAGCGCCGTGGCTCGTTGCTGCATGCTTTTGCATGTTCCTGTACCTGTTCTTTGGCATCGTTGCCTATGCGATCGCCGTCTGGCTCGATCCCAATTCGCCCGTCGGCATTCGCGACCTGATCTCGGTCGAGGCGAGCGGTATCTTCTTTGGCAACCTGACGCCCATGATGATGGGCTCCACGCCTGCCCAGATCTACCGCCTGACCAAGGCAGGCCAAAACGTCGGCGAGGCCGGTGCCACGCAGTTCACGCGCTTTATCGTGTATCAGTTTGGCCTCGTTGCCTGGGGCGCCATTCTGCTGCTTGCCCGCATGCCGTTTTTCGCCGAGCGCTATGGCGATATGACGCTGCTGTGCGTCTTTAGCTTTGGCGGTCACTGCTGCATTCTGCTTGGCATCTTTGCCGTCGCGCTCATGCCCAAGACCGTCACGCGCGTCGCGCACTGCATCATCAATTGGCTCGAGCGAATGGGCGTCTCGGCCACCAAGATCGAGGGCTGGCGTACGTTTGTCGACGGCGAAATCTACTCGTTCTCCGAGAAGTTCAAGCTTTCGGCCGGCCACTTTTCGTCGATGCTGCTCACCGTGGTCATCACCATGTTGCAGCTCGCGTTTTTCTACCTCGTGCCGTATTTCCTGATGCTTGCCTTTGGCCACCACGAAGTCGACTTTTTCTCGGTCATGGCCGCGAGCGCCTTTGTTCAGCTCCTGAGCTCTGCTGTTCCCCTGCCCGGTGGCACCGGCGGCGCCGAGGGTGGCTTCGCGCTGTTCCTGGGTCATTTCTTTGGGTCGGCGTCGACCGCCGGTTATCTGCTGTGGCGCCTCATTACGTTTATCGCGCCGACTATTTTGGCCGCGCCCCTGTTGGGCCTTAAGAGCGCTCACAACGAGAGTATCCATGCACGCTGGGATCGCGTTATGCGTAAGCTCGGACGAACGCCTCAGACGTCCTCTAAGCCTGCAAAGCCCCATCCTGTGCATGCGGTTACCGTGGATCCCAATCAGCATGCTCAGAAGGCTTCTGGGGCCGCCAAACCGGCGCATAAGGCCTATGTGCGCCAGACGGGCGACGGCATCCGTGTGTCCCCGGCTGCTTTGAACAAAAAGAAACACCCTAAGGCGTAATAGTTGGTCGTGCGTTCTTCATGTTGCCGGGCATTTTTGTACCGGATGGGGGATAATCCTCTTACGTAGATTAACTCTCATCTGTTGATGAATGCTCGCATTCTGAAGGGACACGTCCATGGCCACCAGCAAACCGCGCCTCGACCGCCGCATCGTTCGCAGCCGCAATGCCATCCTGTCTGCGTTTGAGCGCCTGTTGATGGATAAGCCGCTTGCCGACATTACGGTGAGTGCTATCGCGCGTGAGGCAAATGTCGACCGCAAGACCTTTTACGTACACTTCGGTACGGTTGACGGCCTGCTCGATGCGATCGCCGTTGATGTGGTGGAGATGATTGCCGACTCGGTCGAGAAAACGCTTGCTTCCATGGACGGCGACACGAACGAGCGTGCCCTCGGAGCGGCGGCAACGTTTTTTAAGACCATCAACGAGGCACTTTGCAATAACCTCGTGCTCAATCGCCAGCTGATTGAAAACATCCCGCTCGACGATTTTATGACGCGTTTACGCGTGCCGCTCGAGCACGAGATTGCCGAGCGCGACTTGCTGCCCCACGGCCTCAAGGACGAGATGTTCGACTATTATCTGGCATTTTTGCTTTCGGGCATTATCGGCATTTACCGCACGTGGGCGCTCTCCGATGGCTCGGTGCCCATCGAGCGCATCTCGGAGGTCGCTAACAATCTGACGTTGAACGGACTATCGAGTCTGGAGTCTCGTTTCGAATAGCACTAGCGCCTTATCCCCCCCCTGAGTTGCGGTGAAATAGGGACTGAATAGGCCTTCTAGCGGCCTAAACAGTCCCTATTTCACCGCAACTCAGGGGGAGTGCATTACTGGTAGCGCAGGCACTCCACGGGGTCGAGTTTTGCTGCTCGGCGGGCGGGATAGAAGCCGAAGATGACGCCGATGCCGACGGAGACCGCAAAGGCCAGCAGTACCGTGGCGATCGAAAAACTCGGCGTAATGGTACCGCTGGCACCGAGCTCGCCAAGCACGCCAGAGCTCGCGGCGAACATCGCTAGACCCCAGGCAAGCAGGTAGCCAATCAAAACACCCAGCAGGCCACCGGTGACGCATAGCGCCGAGGACTCGGCCAAAAACTGTGCGGTGATATCGCGACGGCTCGCACCCAAAGCTCGACGAATACCGATCTCGCGGATGCGCTCGGTCACATTGGTGAGCATCATATTCATGATGCCGATACCGCCCACGAGCAGTGAAATGCTGGCAACGGCGCCCATGATGAGCGAAAACGCGCCCATAAAGGAATTGAGGGCGTCGATGGCGCTTTTCATTGAGGTCGCCGATACGCTGTCATACTCGTCGTCGTCCGCGATGCCCTTCATGCTGCGCACCTTGGATTCAATCGTCTTGCACAGCTCATCCATGTCCGTGCCCTCGGCGGCGAGCGCCGTTACGCTGGGAAACGACGGGTTCTCGTCGCCAAAGGGGCCCGAGATGGTTTCGCGCGGCATGTATAGCGTGAGCGAGCCCATGGAGTCGTTGCCGCCGTCGATAACACCGACAATCTGCACCTCGCCGTTCGACACCTTGATGGTCTTGCCGAGCGCGTCCTGCTCGTTGCCGTACAGCTGATCAGCGCCGCCACGGCTGATGAGCGCCACGCGTGCGCCAGATTGGGACTCGGCCTGGGTGTAGGTGCGTCCCGCGACAAGCTTGCTGGCGCCCACCGCGTCGAGCATGTCGTTATCGACGCCCTGCGCCATGACGGTATAGCTTTTGTCACCGGCCTTGTACTCGGTATAGGCGCTGTCCACGATGCCGATCTGCTCGATCTGCGGCACCATCTTGCGAAGCTTCTCAACGTCCGATTCGGTGAGCTCTTGCGACGAATAGATCTGCACCATACGCGCTGCGTTGAGGCCCAGGCTGTTGACCAGGCTGTTTTGGATACCGCCGATAAGCGAGGTCATGGCAATGACGGAGGCGATGCCAATGACGATGCCCAGGATGGTGAGTAGGCTGCGTCCCTTGTTGGCCTCGAGGGAGTGAAGGGCTTCTTGGATAAGGTCGCGCGTGCTCATGCCTTCACTCCTTTCGTCGGATTGGCGTCTGCGTAAATCATGGGCAGGTTATCAATGGCGCCGCGCAGGGTCTGCGGCGCGTGCGCGATGTACGCGCCGTCGTGAATCCGGCCGTCGCGAATTGTTACGGCACGGTCGGCCTCGGCGGCGATACCGGGATCATGCGTGATGAGTACGATGGTCTTGCCGCGTTCCTGAAGTTTGTGGAAGGTTTCCATCACGAGTGCTCCGGTGGCGGAGTCCAGGTTTCCCGTCGGCTCATCCGCCAGGATGATGGGCGGGTCGTTGACGAGGGAGCGCGCGATGGCAACTCTCTGCATCTGCCCGCCCGAGAGCTCGGAGATGCGGTGGTCCCAGTGGTCGACCGGCAGCGTGACGGCTTGCAGCGCATGGACGGCGCGCATCTCACGCTGAGCCCGCGGCACGTTGGTGTACGAAAGCGGCAGCATGACGTTTTCGATGACCGATAGGCGCGGCAGCAGGTTAAAGCTCTGAAAGACAAAGCCGATGCTCAGGGCTCGGACTTCGGTGAGCTCGTCATCGTCGAGCTCCGCCACGTTGAGGCCCTGCAGGTAATAATCGCCTGCCGTCGGCTTGTCCAGGCAGCCCAAGATGTTCATGAGCGTTGACTTGCCCGAGCCCGATGGGCCGGTAATGGCCACGAATTCGCCGGGATTCACTGCCAGGTTCACGTTGTGCAGGATATGGGCGCAGCCGGCCTCGCTCTCAAAAATGCGATGCACGTTGCGGATGTCGATGACGGGACGCATTACATGCCCTCATCGGCAGACATGCTGCCAGAGTCGCCGCCGTCGGCCGTCATGCCTTCGCCAGTGTCCACGATAAGGGTGTCGCCGTCGCGCAGCTTGGTGACCGGCACGTCCGCGTTGATCTCGTTGCCCTGGTCGTCGCGCTTGACCTGCGTTTTGCCGACCACGGCGTCGTTATCGTTTTGCGTCACGACGGTCACCTTGACGCGTCGGGTCTGTTTGCTTTCGCCGTCGGTTGCCACGTTGACGTAATAATGCTCGCCATCCTCGGTCATGAGCGCCATAGTCGGTACCATCACCACATCGTCGAGCTGTTCGGTTACCACCGAGACCTCGGCGGTCATGCCCGGCTTGAGGCGCGCGTCGGGCGCATCAATCAAAATATCGACGTTAAAGGTCACGCTGCCGCCGCCGTTAGCGTCGGAGTTTGCCACCGAAGCGATTGCGGTGACCGTTCCCTGGCTCACGATATCGGGAAAGGCCGGATAGGTAACATTGGCGCTCTGCCCAACGGCGATTTTGGCGATATCCTTTTCACCCACCTGAACGGTGACCTTCATCTTGGAGAGGTCAGCGATCTGCATGCACTGCTTGCCGCCGCTCGTATCGCCTTCGCCCATAATCATGCCGCCCGTCACCGTGGCGCCGACCTTGGCGTTGAGCTCTAAGATGCTGCCCGAGCTGGGCGCGGTCACGGTGCGCTCGGCAGCTTTGGCGTTGGCTTGGTCCAGGTTCGCCTGGGCCGAGGCCAGGTTGCGTTGGGCGCTCGAGACGGCACTCGTGTCGGCGGTGCCGCTGACGCCACTCGCGCCTGCCGCATCTGCGTCAGTCGCCGGAGCGGCTTGGGCGGCAGCTACCGCTTTCTGCGCGTTGGTGAGGTCTTCCTTGGCAGCTGTCACCGCGCGCTGCGCTTCGGCAACATTGCGATCGAGCTCGTCGTTTTTAATGGTCATGAGCACGTCGCCCTCGTTGACGGACTGGCCGGCCTGCACGTTGATCGATGCCACCGTGCCGTCGACAGAAGGGGAGACCACCGAAGCCGAGATGGGCTTGAGCTGGCCTTTAGCCTCGACGGTGGTCATAAATGTGCCCTCGGTGACCATGTCGGTCACCGGCCCGTTGTTGCCTGCGGGCCGTGCGTTGATGACGAAGGTCACGACAACGGCGATGAGCACAATGGCGGCCACGACGCCTGCCGCAATGCCGCGTCGGATGAGCTTTTTGCGCCGACGCTCGGCACGCTTCGCCTTGAGCTTGGCGTAGGCCTCTTCGTCAGAAATCTCGGTTGTATCGCTTGTGCTGTCGCTTTGCTGTGTGGCGTGCACGGTTGTTATGAGGGGAAGCGTTTCGGTGGCACCCTCGGGCGCTCGCTCGGTATCATTCGGTCCCGGGGTGATGGTGGGGACATTCGACATGGCGTCTCCTTTATAGAAAGTTCCTCGATAAGTATATGCGCCCGTCGCGAGAGGCGGGCGCATTATGGCGGTATCTTTCGGAACTGTTAGATTGGAGCGTCAGCTCCCCGTTGTGCGAAGGCGTGTTTCCCTACGAGTGCACGACCACGCACAGGCCGACGCTGATGCAGTCGTGGAGTGCCTTGGCATCGGCCAGGCGCAGGTTGATGCAGCCGTGGCTACCGCACCATTTGTACGATTCGGCACTATCGAAACTCGAATCGTTTTGCCAGGTAGCGTCGTGGAAGCCGACCATATTGCCCTCGAACGGCATCCAGTAGCTGACCGGGCTCTCGTATTTGGGCTTTCCGGTCGCGGGGTCTTTGGCACCGATGAGCTTGCTTGCGCCGTCGTTGCTGTTGATCTGCCACACGCCCTCGGGGGTGGCGTCTTCGCCCGGTTTGCCGGAAATAAAGTTGGCCTCCCACACGATATTGCCGTTCTCGTCGTAGTAGCGCGCGTGCTGCTCGGACAGGTCGACGTCGATATAGGCCTTCCAATCGGGCTCGCCCTTGGCGGTAAACGTGTCGGCCTTCTTGGAGTACGAAATCTCGATATCGCCGGTCTGCTTGTTATTGATAGCGTCCTCTACCTGCTTGGCGAGCGTGTCGCTGTCGATGGACCAGCCAAAGTCGCCGCCCTCTACAGCGCATTCCTTACCGTCGGCGCGTGTCCACCAGCGGGTGGTGCCCACGGTGTTAAAGCCGTTGGCGAGCTCGGCGGCCCAGCTGCTGATCTGCGACGTATCGAGCGTGGGGTTGGCCGGATCGGCAAAGCTGATCCACTGCAGCACCGAGCTGCCGTCGACCTTGCCGGCATCGTTGCCGTTGAGCTTAAGGGTCACGTTGACGCCCAGGAAGTTGTTGGCGGCATCGCATGCAGCCTGAATCTGGTCGTTGGTGAGGGTGCCGTTGAGCGGTTCGTAGGCGTCGTTGCCGATCTTGGTGATATCGACGTTCTCGGCGAGCGACGCGAGCTCGATCTCGGCATATTTGATGACATGCTCGCGGTTGATCTTCTCGTTGGAACGGGCTTTCTCAACGGTAAACTTGCCGGCCTTCTCGTCATAGGAGCTGGCGGCCTCGAAGGTGCCCGAGCGGCCCTTGTTGAACTCGTCGATAGCGCTGCCCAGGCCCTCCTCAAACTGCTTTTGGTCAAAGGCATCGGAGAGCATGGACAGGTCGACGTCCTGGTCCAAGTCGACCGAGTCTTTCTTGGTGGCGCTATCGGTTTTGCCGCCGAGCGACGCGATGAGGCGCGATGGCCACAGCAGCGGCTCGTTTTTGCTGATAATCTCGTGGGCGGCTTCCTCGCCATCGACGATGGGCTCGTCGGACTCGGGCTGGTAGGTCCAGCTAAAGTCATCGCCCGACACGGTGAGCTTGTAGTGCTTCCATGCCGAGTTGACCTTGGTGGCTGCCGAAGATGCGTTGGAGAGCGATATGTCGACGCCGGCGATGGTAGTGTTGGGGTATGCGACCTGCGAGAACGCCACGACGCCTACGATGTAGACGATCGCGACGAGGCCGAGCACGACAAAGAGGGCCGTCTTTCCGCCCGACTTGCTGCTTTTGTTGGTTCGCTTGTCCGCGGGCCCGCGATTGTTTGCCGTGCGAGCGTGCGAAGGGCCCTGCTTGGGGGCGGCACCATGTGCGGGACGCTGCTGATATTGTTGATGCTGCTGGTATTGACGCTGATTCGGGCGCTGTGAGGCATTGGCCGGGCCGTGTTGTTGGCTGTGAGCCGGCGCGATGGGGCGCGGCGATTGGACGCCGCCCGTATGCCTACTGGGCTGTTGCGGATCGGGAATCATGTTACTGCGGTCGATTTGCGACATCGTATATATTTCCTTCGAGTTTCGCCTTGCGGCTCATCGTGTTTTAACTGGGCTTGCATTATAGCGATTAGCCTGTTGTTTGTGGTTCGGAAACAGTATCAGTTTGGAGAAGTCTGCCTATCCGCATATGCCGCATTTGGCGCAGGCAGAAAGCGCGGCCGGGGCTTGAGCGATGCCACCCTTGGCCGTCTCGCGCAGGGTTGCCGGCAGGGCATGGCCCACCGACAGCATCACATGCGCCATCTGGTCAAACGGCACCAGGCTTTTGATGCCGGCGAGCGCGAGCTGGGCCGAGCTGAAGGCCGCGGCCACGCCGATGGCATTGCGGTTTTGGCACGGCACCTCGACCAGTCCGCCCACGGGGTCGCAAACGAGGCCTAGCAGATTGCTCAGCGCGATGGAGCTGGCGTCGAGTGCCTGTTCGGGGGTGCCGCCGAGCATCTGCACCAGCGCGGCGGCGGCCATGGCGGCGGCGCTTCCCACCTCGGCCTGGCAGCCGCCCTCGGCGCCGGCGACGCAGGCGCTCGTGGTGAGGTTGAGGCCGATGGCGGCGGCGCAGTAGAGGGCGTCCATGACCTGCTCGTCATTGAGCTGCAGGTGGTCGGCCAGGGCCAGCACGCAGCCGGGCACGACGCCCGCGGAGCCTGCCGTGGGGGCCGCGACGATCACGCCCATAGTGGCGGAGCGCTCAAGTACGGCCATGGCACGTGCCACGGCTTCGGTCTGTACGGCGCCCATTAAACTGGAGCTAAGGTCGTTGCGGCCGGTGGCATCGACGAGCTTAGCCTCGCCGCCGATAAGCCCGCCGAGCGAGCGCTGCGGATTGGCGATGGGGGCCGTGGTCTCCTCGCGCATGACGTCGAGCACGCGGCGCATGGCGGCGACGGCGTGCGCCTCGCCGGTAAGGCGCCCCTCGCGCACGGCCATGACGGCGCCGATGCTGAGTCCCAGCTCCTCGCACGCGTCGAGCAGTTGCTCGCCGTCGTCGAAGACCTCCTTGGCCGAGACGCCGGGGGAGAGCGATGACGCCGAGCCGGGGAGCTCAATAAAGGTGGCGTAGCCGACGTTGTCGAGTTTGCGCACCATGGGGATGACGGTGTCATCGGGTGCGCCGTCGGTCTCAAAGACGGAGTAGGCCTGGCCGCCCACCTCGGTGCGGTAGGTACGGCAGAAGGCGATGTTCACGTGCGCGTAGGCGAGTAGATTCGTGAGTGCGGCGAGTACGCCGGGGACGTCCTGATGCGCCACGAAGAGCGTGGAGTACATGCCCGAGATGTCGACGCCGACGCCGTTGATGCGGCTGATGCGCATCTTGCCGCCGCCCAGGCTCTCGCCGCGGACCTGCGCCGTAGCGCCCGTGTCGTCGACCATGTCGATATCGACGGTGTTGGGGTGGAGGGAGGCGTCGTCGCCCTTGATGTCAAAGTGATAATCGAGGCCCTGCTCGCGTGCGAGGTCGAAGGCCTGCTTGATATTCTCGTCGTCGGTGTCGAGCCCCAGGATGCCCGCGACGAGCGCGCGGTCGGTGCCGTGGCCGCGGTAGGTGTGGGCGAAGGAGTTCCACAGGCCAAAGGTGACCTTGGTGATGCGGCCCTCGAGCAGGCTGGCGGCCACCTGGGCGCAACGCAGGGCGCCGGCGGTGTGCGATGAGCTGGGGCCGACCATGACGGGCCCCAAGATCTCGAATGCCGAGGTCGTAGCTAATGTTTGCGGCTTGCCTGCCATGGCTGCTCCTTTGCCTTGTCTCGTCGTCCCGAGGGGCGGGGCATACTCTGTCTCGCCGTTCCGAGGGCTTTAGTATTTGGTCGCCTGCTCGGACAGTCCTGCTCGCACGGAGGCCACATTAAGTGGCCTCCGGCTCGTGCGGAACTCGCGATCGACCAAATACTAAAGCCCTCGGAACTTAGGATACATGGTTGGAGTCGCTCTGCTGCAAAATTTATCGGCCTGTGACCTATTCCATGTCCCAGGTCGGCTCATCTTCACCACCGTTTAAATAAAAAAGAGGTACCGGTTGTTCCGGTACCTCTTTTTGGTGCGTTGTTATTTGGCTGTGGCTTTTGCTGCTTGCTTACAGGCCGCAGGCTGCTTTGAGTTCTTTGACTCGGTCGGTCTTCTCCCAGGTGAAGTCGGCGTCTTCGCGGCCGAAGTGGCCGTAGGCTGCCGTCTTCTCGTAGATCGGTCGACGCAGGTCCAGGTCGCGGATGATCGCGCCTGGGCGCAGGTCGAAGGTCTTCTCGACGGCCTCGACGATCTTGTCCTCGGAAACATGCGCGGTACCGAAGGTGTCGACCATGATCGACAGCGGCTTGGACACGCCGATGGCGTAGGCCAGCTCGACCTCGCAGCGGTCGGCCAGGCCGGCGGCCACCACGTTCTTGGCGACCCAGCGCGCGGCGTATGCGGCGGAGCGGTCGACCTTGGTGCAGTCCTTGCCGCTAAAGGCGCCGCCGCCGTGACGGCCGTAACCGCCGTAGGTGTCGACGATGATCTTGCGGCCGGTGAGGCCCGTGTCGCCCATGGGGCCGCCCACGACAAAGCGACCGGTGGGGTTCACATAGATGTCGGCGTTGTCCCACGGCATGTTCTCGGCGGCCATGACGGGGGTGATGACGTGCTCGATGAGGTCGTCCTTGATCTTGCCCATGTCCTCGATCTCGGCGGCGTGCTGCGTGGAGATGACGATGGTCGTGACCTCCACGGGCTTGCCGTCCTCGTAGCGCACCGTGACCTGGGTCTTGCCGTCGGGGCGCAGGTAGGGCAGGGTGCCGTCGTGGCGTACGGCGGCCAGGCGCTCGGCTAGGCGGCTCGCCAGGTAGTGCGGCATGGGCATGAGGGTCTTGGTCTCGTTGGAGGCATAGCCAAACATCATGCCCTGGTCACCGGCGCCGATCAGGTTGATCGGGTCGGTGGTGACGCCGGTCTGGGTCTCGAAGGACTCGTCGACGCCCTGGGCGATATCGGGTGACTGCTCGTGGATGAGGCTCATAACACCGCAGGTATCGCAGTCAAAACCGAACTTTGCGCGGTTGTAGCCAATGCGGCGGATAACGCCACGGGCAATCTCCTGTACGTCGACGTAGGCCTGGGTGCGAATCTCGCCGGCAACGATGACGGTGCCGGTGGTCACGAGGGTCTCGCAGGCGCAGCGGACGTTCTCAACGTTGGCGGGCACGCCGTTGGGCGCAATGTAGCCCTGCTCCTGCAGCTCTATTTCTTTAGCGAGGATTGCGTCGAGGACGGCGTCGCTGATCTGGTCAGCGATCTTATCGGGATGACCTTCGGTCACCGACTCCGACGTAAATACAAAGGACCCGTGTTGGGGTGGGATGGAACGAAGTTCTTCTGACATGATTGTCCTTTCAAAAACGTGTCCCGGCGACCGTTACCATTCCGCCGAGCTCTATATGCAAGGGCACATCATAGCGCGTAAATCCAACATTCACACCCTTTCCGCACCTACTCATTGGGGACAGACTTAAATGACCAGCCGGGTACTCATTGGGTGGTCATTTAAGTCTGTCCCCAATGAGTGGGTCGGTGCCCTTTGTGCGGAGGTCGCTTTGTTGCTTTATACTGATGCGGTTAGACATCCACCCTGCAATCGAGGAGATTTCCATGGCATCAGACGTTCGCGTCCGCTTTGCACCCTCACCCACGGGCAAGCTGCACATCGGCGGCGCCCGCACCGCTATCTATAACTGGGCTTTCGCCCGTGCAAACGGCGGCACGTTCATCCTGCGCATCGACGACACCGACCCCACCCGTTCCACCGACGAGAACACGCAGATCATCCTGCGCGCTATGCGTTGGCTGGGCCTGGACTGGGACGAGGGCCCCGAGGTGGGCGGCAACTATGGCCCCTACGCACAGACCGAGCGCCTGGACCTGTACAAGCAGGCCGCCCAGAAGCTCTGGGACGAGGGCAAGGCCTACCCCTGCTTCTGCACCAAGGAGCAGCTCGACGCCGATCGCAAGGCCGCGCAGGAGCGCAAGGACCCCTTCCAGGGCTATCAGCGCCGCTGCCGCGATCTTGATCCCGAGGAGGCCCGCCGCCGCATCGAGGCCGGCGAGTCCTACGTCCTGCGCATCAAGGTGCCCGAGGACCGCGGCGACGTCGTCATCCACGACGCCGTCCACGGAGAGGTGACCTTCGACGCCAAGGAGCTCGACGACTTCGTTATCTTCCGCTCCGACGGCACGCCTACCTATAACTTCGCGACCGTCGTCGACGACGCCATGATGAAGATTACCCACGTCATCCGCGGCGACGACCATCTGTCCAACACCCCGCGCCAGGTGATGGTCTACGAGGCCCTCGGCGCGCCCGTGCCCACGTTCGC
>JAXIYS010000084.1:0-56853 GCA_036304385.1 Collinsella sp.
GCGCGCCAGGGAGATAGTGGACGAGATAGTCGAGAAGCGCGGCCTCAAGAAGGAGTAACATCGGGGCTTGCAGCGACGGACCTCAGGACACTCTTACACCACGTCTGCGCGCGCCACCAAAAACAGAGCGTGCATTTGTTAAAACTGCCGATTCGATGCGCTTTGCGTCGCAGCTTTTGAGTGAGGCGATGCGCTCTGAGGTCCATGTGAGCGATCTGATGAGCGACTGCGCGCTTGTTTCTGTGTTTGCCTCCGCCGGTGCATCGGTCTCGAGCAGTAAACGATCGAGTGGAATCTGTCGTGCGTATTCGCGTCCTCGTTTAGACGCGAGCATGCGTTCGTTGACGGAAAAATAGCAACCCGCATTACGCGCGCGGTCGAGTTCGTCCGAAGTGCCGCTAAACCAGTGGAAGATGAGAGTGGGGGAGTCGGGGTTTGGGGTGAGTAGTCCGTGCGATTCGAGGACGTCCAGCACGGTTCCTGCCGAACGAACGGCGTGAATTGATATCACGCGCCCGGCAAGAGGATGCTGCACGAGGGCATTGCAGAGCCGGTCAAATGCCTGCACTTGAAGTGGTTCGCTTCCGGCAAAGCGCGCGGAAAAGTCGAGTCCCACCTCGCCGATGTAGCGCTCTTGGGCAGCGGTTTTGCAAAGCAGATCGACTTCGGCAGGACCGCAGCGGCCGTCGGCGAGCCACCAGGGGTGGAGGCCGACGCCGGCGATGATGCCTGGGTGGCGACGGGCGCGATCGTTTGCGCTAGCGAAGTTGCGCGGATCGACTCCGCAGTCAAATAGAGCTAGGCCTAGCGCCGCCACCTCATCGGCAACGGCGTCCGGGTGAGCCATTAAATCAAGGTGACAGTGTGCGTCAAATAACTGCAGTGTCATTGCGGCGCGTCTCGTTAGTCCAGGCGCTGGCCGTCGGCGCGCACGCGCTCGGTTCCGCGCCCGCTGATTTGGCGGATAACTTCGCCGGCAATCATCTGACCCATGATGGGCGGCATAAAGCTGGCGGTTCCGAGCTCGGTACGCTCGTGAATGTTGGAGGGGTCGCGGGGCTGTGTCTTAACCGATTCCTCGCAGCTAAACAGTACATGCAGGCTCTTGATTCCGCGCTTCTTGCATTCTTTGCGCATAATGCGGCTCATGGGGTCACGTACCGTATCGAAAATGTCGGCAAAGCGGAGGCACTCGGGATGGAGCTTGTTGGCCCCGCCCATGGAGCTAACCAAACGGATGTCGTGGTCCTGAGCATATTTGGCGATGGTGAGCTTGGCCGAGATGGTGTCGATGGCGTCGATGACGTAGTCGATCTTGCCACCCGTCTGCTCAAAAACGCTCGCAAAGAACTCGTCGATGTTGTCGCTCAGCAGGTATTCGGTGCGTTTGATGACGGTGGCGACAGGGTTGATGTCGTGAATCATAGCCTCCATGACGTCAACTTTGCGCTTGCCGACGGTGCTGTGAAAGGCGATGGCCTGACGGTTGATATTGCTGGGGGCGATGACGTCCTTATCCAGAATGACGAAATGACCGATGCCGCCGCGGGCGAGTGCCTCGCAGCAGTTGGAGCCCACGCCTCCGCAGCCGAGCACCAGTACCGTAGCATCGGCGAGCTTGTCGAGTGCCTCGCGGCCCATGATGATCTCGAGCTTGGTGTCGCGTGTCTCGATGGGGGCTGCGGCTGCGGTTTCGGTCATAGATATCCTCCGATGGGGAGTCGGTCGTGTTTTAGCTATCGCCATTATAGGTATTATTGCGATTCCATTTGAGCCCTTGGAGCTTGTTGAAATGGGATCGGGATTCGCATAAGATTGAAGCAGATAGCACCCGTTGCCGCGGGTTGGCCAACTCCCAAACACGTTTGTAGCGTGAGAAGTGGCCGTCTTCGCATTACGCGATGGCGGCTATTTTTTTGAGTGTAAGATTAGATAGTTAGACAAACATCTAAATATCGAGTATAGTATGCGCGTCATGAGGGGTGCTGAGAGGAGGTCTTATGCCGGGAGAGGGTTTTAAGGCGCTTGCCGATCCTACGCGGCGGCGCATTTTGGAACTGCTGCGCGAGGGCAATTGTACGGCCGGGGAGCTTGCCGAGCATTTCGACATTAGCAAGCCGTCACTGAGCCATCATTTGGCGACGCTTAAAAACGCCGGGTTGGTAACCGACGAACGTCATGGTCAAAACATCGTTTACAGCTTAAACACCACCGTCATGCAGGACTTGATCGGTTGGTTTATGGGCTTTACAAACACTGAAGGTGATAAGGATGAATAACGAAAACAAGGGCATTCACCCCACGGGGGTATCGTCGCGCGTGTGGATTGCGCTGGTCGCTCTGTGCGTCGCCAATGTCGTAGCGCACCTCATGGTGATGCCGAGCTTGCCTGCGCAGATTCCCACGCACTGGGGCGCGAACGGCGCCGTCGACGGTTGGGGTCCTAGCTGGATGGCCTCTGCGCTCGGCGTGCTGCCTCTGGCGCTTCTCGCAATGTTCTGCGTGGTGCCGCGTATCGACCCCAAAGGTGAGGCATATCGAACCTCGGGTAAGTTCTACCAGGGCTTCGTAATCGCTTTCACCTTGTTCATGTGCGCCATAAGCTGGCTGGGAGAGCTTACGGTCTGGGGCGTGGTGCCGGCGGCCGGTTCGGTTAACGTGCTGATTTCCGGTGTTGTCGGTTTGCTGTTCATCGGCGTAGGCAACTACTTGCCGCGTGTGAAGCAGAACTATACGCTCGGTATCAAGACACCTTGGGCGCTTGCCGATCCCGAGAACTGGCGCCGTACGCAGCGTTTTGGCGGCGCCTGCTTTATGGTGCTGGGTATTGGCCTGATTGTGATGGGCGTGGCAGGCGGCGTGCTTTCGAGTGAAGTCGTCGCCGCGGTGATTGCGGTTCTGGCGTTTGGTTCGGTCGGAGCCGTCTACGTCTACTCGTATCTGCTGTGGCGCAAATCGCAGCGAGCCGCTCGCTAAGGTTGCGGAAAACTAGCGTACGCAGTTCATAGTGTGTTCTGGGGGACTTTTCCCAGGTAGTATTAGGGGGTGTGGGCAACCATGCCCCTTTTCGTTAAGTTTCAGAGCTGATTTCCTCATTTCGTTTCCACTAAAGCGAAACAAGAATAGGAAAACGGAGGTAGAAAGGATAAAACAGGCAAATGGCAGAGTTTATCTACCAGATGTATCAGGCTCGCAAGGCCCATGGCGACAAGGTGATCCTTGACGATGTGACCCTGAGCTTCTATCCCGGCGCCAAGATCGGCGTCGTGGGCCCCAACGGCATGGGCAAGTCGACCCTGCTCAAGATCATGGCCGGCATCGAGGAGGTCTCCAACGGCGATGCCAGGCTTACCCCCGGCTACACCGTGGGCATCCTGCAGCAGGAGCCGCCGCTCGACGACGACAAGACCGTCATCGAGAACGTGCGCATGGCGTTTGGCGATATGATCGCCAAGGTCGATCGCTTCAATAAGATCGGCGAGGAGATGCGCGACCCGGATTGCGACATGGACGCCCTCATGGCCGAGATGGGCAAGCTCCAGGACGAGATCGACGCCGCCGACGGCTGGGATATCGATTCCAAGCTCGGCCAGGCCATGGATGCCCTGCAGCTGCCCGATTCCGACATGCCGGTCAACGTGCTTTCCGGCGGCGAGCGCCGTCGCGTGGCCCTGTGCAAGCTGCTGCTCGAGGCTCCCGACCTGCTGCTGCTCGACGAGCCCACGAACCACCTGGACGCCGAGTCGATCCTGTGGCTCGAGCACTTCCTGCACAACTACCAGGGCGCGGTGCTTGCCGTCACGCACGATCGCTACTTCCTGGATAACGTTGCCGAGTGGATCTGCGAGGTTGACCGCGGCCACCTTTATCCCTACAAGGGCAACTACTCCACGTATCTGGAGACCAAGGCCGCACGTATCGAGGCGCAGGGCAACCGTGACGCCAAGCTCGCCAAGCGCATGGAGGCCGAGCTCGAGTGGGTGCGCAGCTCGCCCAAGGCTCGTCAGGCCAAGAACAAGGCCCGTTTGGCTCGCTACGAGGAGATGGAGGCCGAGGCCCGCGCAAGCCAGAAGCTCGACTGGACCGACATCCGCATTCCCGTTGGACCGCGTCTGGGCAACAAGGTGCTTGAGGCTCATCATCTGCACAAGGAATTCGATGGCCGTGTGCTCATCGACGACCTTTCGTTCACCCTGCCGCGCAACGGCATCGTGGGCGTCATCGGCCCCAACGGTGTCGGTAAGACCACACTGTTCAAGACGATTGTGGGTCTGGAGCCGCTGACTTCGGGCGAGCTCGAGGTGGGCGAGACCGTCAAGATCTCCTATGTCGATCAGAACCGTTCCGGCATCGACCCCGATAAGAACCTATGGGAGGTCGTCTCGGACGGCCTGGACCACATGATGGTGGGCGAGACTGAGGTTCCCAGCCGCGCGTACGTGGCGAGCTTTGGCTTTAAGGGCCAGGACCAGCAGAAGCGCGCCGGCGTGCTCTCCGGTGGTGAGCGCAACCGTCTGAACCTGGCGCTCACGCTCAAGCAGGGCGGCAACCTGCTGCTTCTCGACGAGCCCACGAACGACCTCGACGTCGAGACGCTGTCCTCGCTCGAGGCGGCGCTGCTCGAGTTCCCGGGCTGTTCGGTGGTCATTAGCCACGACCGTATGTTTCTGGACCGCGTTGCCACGCACATCCTGGCGTGGGAGGGCACCGACGAGAACCCGGGCAACTGGTATTGGTTTGAGGGCAACTTTGAGGCCTATCAGGCCAACCGTATCGAGCGCCTGGGCGAGGACGCAGCCCAGCCGCATCGTATCCACCGCAAGCTGACGCGTGACTAATTTGTTACGCGGTTTTACCAATCCGCGTAACTGCTCGACGCTGCACGGGCCGCAAGCACCCCATCTTGCCGTTCAAGCCGTCGCTCGCGTACCGAAGTACGCGTCGCTCCTCTTTCACGGCAACCTGGGGCACTTGCGACCCGCTCGCTGTTGGTTACGCAACATCAACAAATATAAACGGCTCAAATCCTGATTTGGATTTGAGCCGTTTGTCGTTACCGCTCGGTTTCTTCGACTTTATCGATGGTCCAGGTGGCTCCGAGACCGCCGGTGGTGTTGCGGCGGATGCGCACGGCAACCTCGTGGCGCTCGCCGGCCTGCGTGTAGCGCAGGGGGAAGATTGCGCGGTTTCGCGCGGCCTCGATGGTGCCGCGCTCGCGGGCGATCCAGTAGTACTCGCCGACGATGCCGAGCGTGTCGGCGCCGTAGGGGAGATAGGTCGACAACTGGTGCAGAAGCGGGCCGGGGCAGAAGACTTCGGTTGCGAAATCGACGGGGAAGTCCTCGGGGATGGTCGGTGCCGCGGGTGCGGGGGTTGGGGCCGCTACGGGTACCGAAGCCGGTGCCGGTGCGGGAATTTGGTCGCAAGCAGAGGCGGGCACGGATTCGATGACGGGTGCGGGCTCCGGCGTCGTTTTCGGCTTGATCGTGGAATCTGCGGGCTTCACGGTGACGGGCGCGTCTGCAGCTGCAGTTTCAACCTCAACCTGCGTCGCGTTCTCGTTCTCGACGCTCGACTTTGCGTCGATGGGCGTGGATGCCATGGTGGTTATGCCGGCATTGGCGTTCTCGGGGTCATAGACGACCGTGAGCGAGATGGCGGGCTGCGGCGTCTCGGGCTCCGGCGTCGACTCAGTAGCGCCTTGATCGGCGGGCTCGTCGGACTGATCGTCCTCGGCTTCGTCGCCAAAGACATCGCTGTTTTGGAACGCAGACGTCTCGGGCTGGTCAGCGGCTTCTTCGGTTGTCGACTTGGGAGCCTCGTTGAGCTCGGCAGTGGCTTCCTGCTCGGATATGACTTTGGGATCGGTCGTGGCGGCGATTTCGGTTTCGGCTTCTGCTGTTACCTCAATAGCGACTTCGGTCTCTGTCTCGGGCTCGGATTCCGGCACGGCTTCAACCATGGCTTCGGGCTCGGCGCGCTTAACGTGCTTGGGGCGCACAGCCTTCAGGTCCTTCTCGCCGCGCTTTTTCTTTTTGTAGGACTGCTTGGCTCCCTTGGCTGCCTTGGGCTTGTCCTCGCCCTTGGCAAGGGCGGTATCCCAGGCATCGTTGGCGATGACCGTAGCATACAGGCGACCGCCCTTAAAGACGGTCAGCTTAATGCAGTCGTCGAGCTCCTCGAGCAGCTCGCGCGTGGACTCGAAGCCCAGGTCATAAGCGGCCATGTCACCAGCGGCGAGTGCCTGCTCGACCTGCGTCATAAACGTTTGCTTGCCGCATCCGATTGCGTCGCGCAGCAGGCGATACAGATAGATGTGGTTGCCCAGCGAAAGCGTGGGCCTAACTATTGTCTTGCTCATGGCAAATCTCCTCTTTACACACCAAAGCATCTTACCATCGCGCGGGGCTTGCTACCTCGGCGCCCAAGGCAAACGGGCGCGACCGTTGCCGGTTCGCGCCCGTTATACAGGTCGGTTATCTATGAGAGGCAAACGTGCTTAGTTGCCCGACGTCGTGCCTTGGCTCGAGCTGTCAGATGCCGTGCCGGACGCGGTTCCGCTCGAGCTGTTCGAGCTGTTGGTGTTGCTGTTGTCGGTAGATCCCGTACTCGATGTATTGCCGTTCGTCTGGTCACCCGTGCTCGGTTGAGAGCCGTCAGTCGTTTGGCTTGAGTCGGTCGTGCCGGATTGCGTGCCGCTGTTGTTCGCAGAAGAATCGACGCCCTGCGATTGATCGGGGGCGTTCGAGGACGAGTCGGCGGATGCGGGGGTGTCCTGCGGATCGTCCTGCTGGCTTTGCGATTGACCGGAGCTATCCGCGTCGTGCTCGGTCGTGCGCGACGAAAGGATTGGCTCGGGGCGCACGCCCAGACCCTCACCGGCGGTGGTGATAAGGATGGCGCCGGCGCAGGCGATGACCGCGACGATGGCGATGGCGATCGAGAAGATGATGACCTTCTTTTGCGTCTGGCTGCGCTCCGCCGCCGCCTTGGCGCGCAGACTGTCGGGAGCGACGCGCGCCGTGGTCGCGCGCCCCGCAATCTGGCGCATCTCCTGCGTAGTCGCGGCGCCGCCCAGGTGCTCCTCGGCATTAAACTCAACGGGCTCGTAGGCGCCGGCGGGGTAGTCGACGTCGGCGTGCGTGCCCTTGAGGGCTTCGGCGCTGGCAGAGATAAAGTGGCGGTAGACCTGCGAGGACACAACGGTGATGACCGAGCTCACAGCGGCACCAATTACTGAACCAGCGATACCAATCTTGGAGGCAAGCGCAACGCTCGTGGCGGCAGCTGCGGCGCCGGCGATGATCTGGGGAATGGAAATGTCGTCAAACAGGCCCTTTTTGGGCGCGATGGCCATGGTCTGTCCGATGGAATGGTTCTCGTGCACGCCGTTGTTGAGCGATGCCGGCGTCATGACGCGCGTGCGCGGCGCGTCGGTGTACTTGGTTGTCATACGGGGTCCTCCCGGTGTAAATCTGCTTCGTTTCGTGTAGCCCTCAGGGTACCCACCAGATGTGAATCGTGCGTGACGTTTAACAGATACCATCAACTCATCAATAGCTCACCAAGTTGGTGGGATGCTGTTACACCCGGCGGTTGAACTACAATAGGGCTTGCTAATTGTTGTGAATGGCGTCTACGCACGGGAGCATTCTTATGAATCTTCACCTTTCTCAGTCTGATGGCTTTTTGCGTGTGGCGGCGGCGTCGCCGCAGATTCGCGTGGCCGATGTCGAGGGCAATGCCGAGGTTGCGTTAGCGGCTGTTCGCGCGGCTGTTGAGCGCGGCGTTCGCGCGCTGGTGCTGCCCGAGCTCAACTTGTGCGGCTATACCGCGGCCGATCTGTTCCATAACCGCACATTACTGTATGCCTGCGAGGCTGCTTTGGTGCATATCCTCGATGAGACTCGTGAGCTGCCGATTGTCTTTACCATCGGTCTTCCCGTTGCAGTTGCCGAGAATATCTACAACTGCGCCGCCGTGTGCTGCGCGGGCGAGCTTTTGGGCCTCACGGCCAAGAAGTATCTGCCCAACTATGGCGAGTTCTACGAGCGCCGCTGGTTTGCTCCGGCGCCCGCAGATCCCGTGTGGGTCGAGTTTGCCGGTCAGGGTCCGGTTCCGCTGGGTTCGGGGCTTGTCTACCGCTGCTGTGACGAGGGTGCCGAGGATATGGTGCTGGGCGTTGAGGTCTGCGAGGACCTGTGGGTGCCGGCGCCCCCTTCGACCGAGATGGCGCTTGCCGGTGCGACGGTGATCCTCAACCCGTCGGCCTCGGACGAGATTATCGGTAAGGCAGACTATCGCCGCAGCCTCATCTCCAATCAGAGTGCGCGCCTGTACTGTGCCTATGCCTATGCGGACGCGAGCGAGGGCGAGTCCACGACCGATATGGTCTTTGCGGGCGAGAACCTCGTCTACGAAAACGGCTCTAAGCTGGCGGCGACGAAGCTCCTTACCTGCGATATGGCGGTTGCCGATGTTGACCTCGACCGTCTGGTTGCCGAGCGCCGTCGCTCGACGACGTGGACGCGCGCGGACGATGCGCCGGAGGCCACAACCGTTGAATTTTCGTTTGAGGGCGTGCTGGCAGACGAGCCTGTCCTGCGCGATGCACTCGACATTTACCGTGTCTTCCCCCGCGCGCCCTTTGTGCCGGCTGACCATGGCGACCTGGCCGAGCGTTGCGAGACGATCCTCAATCTGCAGACTGCGGGCCTCAAGACCCGCCTTGCCCATACGGGTACCAAGGCTGCGGTCATCGGCCTTTCGGGTGGCTTGGACTCCACGCTGGCACTGCTCGTGACAGTTCGCGCCTTCGATGCACTGGGGCTGCCGCGCACCGGTATCACGGCCGTGTCCATGCCCGGCTTTGGTACGACGCATCGTACCAAGTCGAACGCCGAGTCGCTCGCTCGCGACCTGGGTGTGAGCTTCCGCGAGGTTTCGATCCACGCGGCTGTGGAACAGCACTTCAAGGACATTGAGCACGATTCGGCCGTGCAGGACGTGACCTACGAGAACAGCCAGGCCCGCGAGCGTACGCAGATTCTGATGGACTTGGCCAACCAGGCTGGCGGTTTTGTCATCGGCACGGGCGACCTGTCGGAGCTGGCGCTCGGCTGGGCTACCTATAACGGCGACCACATGAGCATGTACGCCGTCAACGCGAGCGTGCCCAAGACGCTCGTGCGTCATCTGGTGCGCTATGCCGCCGATGTCTTTGGCGGGCGTATTGCCGAGGTCTTGCTCGACATCCTCGATACGCCGGTGTCTCCCGAGCTTCTGCCGCCCACGGGCGATGGCGAGATTGCACAGAAGACCGAGGATTTGGTGGGGCCGTACGAGCTGCACGACTACTTCCTCTATTACCTGCTGCGCTTTGGCTTTGAGCCGGGCAAGATCTACCGCATGGCGCTCAAGAGCTTCGAGGGCGTCTACGACGCCAAGACCGTCCACACGTGGCTACGTACGTTCTACCGTCGCTTCTTTGCCCAGCAGTTTAAGCGCAGCTGCCTGCCCGATGGTCCCAAGGTTGGCTCGGTGACGCTCAGCCCGCGCGGCGATTGGCGTATGCCGAGTGACGCCAGTTCGCGTCTGTGGCTTGCGCGGATCGACGCGCTCAATCCAGTTGACTAAGGTTGGCTAAATTGAACCAATACGGGGGTTGCAAGCGTTACACTTTTGCAATCTGATGGCCCGTATCGCGCGGCGCTCTTGTCGGAGCGCCGCGTTTTTTATATCGAAAGGTGGCACCATGCAGGCATCGCAGCGTCTCGACCGCTTTGGCGCGGAGGTCTTCGCCTCACTCAACAACAAGCTTCTCGCGCTGAAGGCTCAGGGCAAGACCATTTACAACATGAGCGTGGGCACGCCCGACTTTAAGCCGTACGACCACGTGGTCGAGGCGCTCACGCAGGCAGCCCAAGATCCCGAGATGTGGAAGTATGCCCTGCGTGACCTGCCCGAACTCAAGCAAGCCGTGTGCGATTACTATGAGCGTCGCTTTGGCGTTTCGGGCATTACGCCGTCCATGGTGCAGTCGTGCAACGGCACGCAGGAGGGCGTGGGCCATTTGGGCCTGGCCCTGCTCGATCCGGGCGACACCATTCTGGTTCCCGATCCGTGCTACCCGGTCTTCGAGGCGGGTGCCAAGATCGCCGATGCCAAGCTCGAGTACTATCCGCTGGTTGCCGAGCACAATTACCTGCCCTATGTGGCGGGCATCGATCCCGAGGTGGCCGATCGTGCCAAGTACATAATCGTGTCGCTGCCCGCCAACCCGGTGGGCTCGGTGGGCACGCCCGAGATCTACGAGGAGATCATCGCTTTTGCCCGCGAGCACGACCTACTGATCGTTCACGACAACGCATACTCCGACATCGTGTTCGACGGCGAGCCGGGCGGCAGCTTCTTGCAGTATCCCGGCGCGCTCGAGGTGGGCGTTGAGTTTTTCTCGCTCTCCAAGTCGTTTAACGTCACCGGTGCGCGTATCGGCTTTTTGGTCGGCCGCGAGGATGTGGTCTCTGCCTTTGCCAAGCTGCGCAGCCAGATCGACTTTGGCATGTTCTTCCCGATCCAGAAGGCCGCCATCGCGTGCCTTAATGGCCCGCGCGATGAGGTCGAGGCGCAGCGCCTGAAGTACCAGGAGCGCCGCGATGCCCTGTGCGACGGTCTTGAGGGCCTGGGCTGGGAGCGCCCCAACGCGCATGGCTCTATGTTTGTGTGGGCCAAGCTTCCCGGTGGCCGCACCGATTCCATGGCGTTTTGCGAGGAGCTCATGGAGAAGGCCGGCGTTGTGGTGACGCCGGGCGCGAGCTTTGGTCCTTCGGGCGAGGGGCACGTGCGCATGGCGCTGGTCTTGCCGCCCGACCAGATCGCTTTGGCTGTCGAGGCCATTCGCGAGGCGGGCCTGTATTAGAAAGGTATTTTGGCTCGTCAATAGCTCGAAACCGATTTCGTGCAGTTATTTTACGAATCCTGCAAATAATTTAGGTAAGCGGTCGATATTTGGCTGCGAATAGGAGCATAATCAAAGTCCCGATTGGATGTATTGGGATTACGACAAGCCGCTCGGGTCGTTCCCGGGCGGCTTGTTTGTGGAGTGAGATGGGAGTTTCTAATGGTTAACGAGAAGAAGGTCGCTATTGTCGGCTGCGGTTTCGTCGGTTCGTCTTCGGCGTTCGCGCTGATGCAGAGCGGTCTGTTCTCCGAGATGGTCCTCATCGACGTGGACAAGAACCGCGCCGAGGGTGAGGCCTTGGATATCGCGCACGGCATGACGTTTGCCGAGCCGATGAAGATCTACGCCGGCGATTATTCCGATGTCGCCGACGCCGCCATGATCGTCGTCACCGCTGGCGCTGCCCAGAAGCCCGGTGAGACCCGCCTGGACCTGGTCAACAAGAACGTCAACATCTTTAAGTCCATTATCCCCGAGATTAAGAAGTCTGGCTTTGACGGCATTCTGCTCATCGTCTCCAACCCGGTCGATGTTCTGACTTATGCCGCCATCAAGATGTCCGGCTTGCCCGAGGGTCATGTCATCGGCTCCGGCACCGTACTCGACACCGGCCGTCTGCAGCAGATGCTTGGCGCCCACGTCGAGGTTGACCCGCGCGACGTTCAGGCCTACGTCATGGGTGAGCACGGCGACTCCGAGTTCGTCGCTTGGTCCAGCGCCCAGGTTGCCGGCGTGCCGCTGAACACCTTCTGTGAGCTTCACGGCCACCTGGAGCATGAGGCTGCTGAGAAGCGTATCGCCGAGGACGTCAAGAACTCCGCCTACACCATCATCGAGAAGAAGCACGCCACCTACTATGGCGTCGCCATGGCCGTCAAGCGCATCTGCACCGCCGTCATGCGCGATGAGCAGACCGTTCTGCCCGTCTCCTCGCTCATGGTGGGCGAGTATGGCCTGTCCGATCTTGCCATCTCCATGCCGACCGTCGTTGGCCGCGACGGCGTTGTCTGCCGCGTCCCCGTCCCGTTGGACGATGACGAGCAGCATGAGCTCACCGCCTCCGCCAAGGCCCTCAAGGACATCATCGACAGCGTCGACTT
Organism: Collinsella sp.; assembly: GCA_036304385.1. Taxonomy (GTDB): domain Bacteria; phylum Actinomycetota; class Coriobacteriia; order Coriobacteriales; family Coriobacteriaceae; genus Collinsella. The sequence goes on from JAXIYS010000084.1 coordinate 12,061, forward strand.
CTCCTGCTAAATCAAGCTCGCCAGAGCGAAAAGCTACAATGAAGGCGTTCGGGTCCACGCGGCCCGGGCGCCTTTTTGGTGCAAAGTAACCTGACCCCAATGCACCATAGTTGATGGGAGGGCCATGCCGGATTCGCCTAATTTTTTGACCTATGCCCAGACGGCGTTTGATTCGTTTGAGGAGCGGCCGTTCTGCGCGGTGGATAGCCTGATCTTTGCGTGGTTGTCCTATTTGCGTTTGCCGGGCGATATGGCGGAGCTGACGAACTGGCAGGGCCTAGACGTACGCGAACTGCTGCGCGCCGAGTGCTACCGGGATATGATTGACGACTTGTGGGTCCCAGAGGGGAGCAGGGCCTTGTTGGAGGCCGTGGCAGCAAGCCCTCGCTACCGTGGCGTGCACGTTTGCGGCTATCGTGCCGTGAGCGATGTGGTGGCGACAGAGCAGTTTGCAGCCATGGCGTTCCGGTTTCCGGCGGGGTTTAGTTATCTTTCCTTCCGGGGGACCGACAGCACGATTGTGGGCTGGAAAGAGGACTTTAACATGGCGTTCCGGTGTCCTGTGCCGGCCCAGGAATCCGCGGCGCGTTATGTGGACGAGGCGGCGGATGCGATTGACGGACAGCTTTTGTGCGGAGGTCATTCCAAGGGCGGAAACCTTGCGGTGTACGGTGCGGCAATGTGCTCCGATGTCGCCCGCGAGCGAATCGAACGGGCGTATTCCCATGATGGTCCGGGCTTCGTCGAGGAGTTTCTGAACGGCGACGCCTTTGCCGATCTTTCCGGTCGAATCGACAAGACGCTACCTCGGTCGTCGATTTTTGGCATGATGTTCGAGACACAGGAGGACTATGCCATCGTTGAGAGCACCGAGTTTAGCCTGCTGCAGCACAATCCCTTTAGCTGGGTGGTTGATGGTCGCGACTTCGTGTACTGCGAGCGCCTGTCCGCCGGTGCTCGATACGTTGATGGCTCCATTCGCGAGATGCTGCTTGCGGTGTCGCCTAGCGAGCGCGAGCGTTTTGTAGATGCGTTGTTCTCCGTGTTTGAGGCTACGGGTGCTGAGCGGTTTGCGGATATCGCTGGGAATCTGCGCGAGAGCCTGCCCGTGATGCTCCAGGCTGCGCAAGGCTTTGACAAGGATACGCGACGCTTTGTCTCGCAGACCATCGCGGCAATCCTTAAATGCGCACTGCTGCCCAAACGACCCCAGATCGACATGCCCGCTGCCGGCAAGAGTTTGGCAGAACAGCTCGAGGCTTGGCAGTCCGAGCTCTTGCGCTAGCCATTGGTGCAAAGCAACCTGTCTTCGATGCGTCTGGGGCGGGCTCGACCGCTATACTGGTTCGTGCCGAAATCGATCTAGAACGGAATGCCGTATATGAAAATCAATCACGCGATTCTGCATATCCTGGACTTTGACTCTGCCGTCAACGTCATGAGCCAGCGCGAGTTGGATATCGAAAGCCGTACCGTGCGCAACTTCGTGACCACGCATCTGCGCCGCGCACGCACCTCGGCCGACAATAAACGTGCCACGTTTGCCGAGAACTCTGCGTTTGGCGGCGAGCTCAAGGGCTATTTCTTTGGCGAGCGCGAGTTCGTGGACCTGTCGCAGCAGATTGCGGAGTTTATCTCCTCCGAACTCACCAAGGCCGAGAAAGCCGAGTCCACTGACGTGCTTGTGGCGGACTTTGACGATGATGAAGATGCCCGCTGGTTTGCCGTGATGCTGCTGGGCTCCAAGCAGGCTTTTATGCACGAAGTGGGCCGCGAGGAGGGGGAGGTGCGCAACGACATCGCGCGCCACTACGCCATTCTGCCGAACCCCTCGCAAAAGGTGCCGAGCTATGCCATCGTGCGTGCGAGCACCATGGAGATCGGTTACGTGGACAAGAAGCGCAAGATTGCCGGTGAGGACCGTATGCTTATCCCCGATGGCCTGCTGCAGTGCGACACGGGCGTATCGGGCAAGGAGGTCATCGACACCGTGACGCGTGTGGTCGAGGAGGTCGCCGAGGAGCACGGTGCCAACACGGCTGTAGCGCTCGCTAAGGTTAAGGCTGCCGTTGCCGAGAAGGTTGAGGATGACGAGGAGCTGCCGCCTTGGGATATCGTCGATGAGGTCTTTGAAGACGAACCGGTCATCAAGGAGAACGTGCGCGCGGCACTGACCGAGGAGAAGGTGCCTGAGCGTGTGCCCGTGGAGCGCAAGCAGGTCGAACGCGCAGCGGTGCGCAATCATAAGATCCGAACCGACACAGGTATCGAGATCAGCTTCCCGGCCGAGATGGGTTCGAACTCCGAATACATCGAGTTCGTCAACGAGCCCAACGGCCTCATCTCCATCGAGCTCAAGAATATCGGGTCAATTGAGAATCGATAAACTGCGCTTGAACTGCAGGCAAAGCAAAGGCCGAAGCCCCAATGGAGCTTCGGCCTTTTTGTTTAGGGATGAAGTACCCCGCAGGTTGAGCATAAGTCAGCGAAAACGCCCCTAGGCGAGCAAGGTGACGTGAAAGAGGAGGGCATTGACCTTCTGGTCATGCCCGACGATTGAACGTCAGATTGCCGCCTAGGGGCGTTTACAGCGTCGAGCCGTTACGCGGTTTGTCAAGACCGCGTAACTATTAGAGCTGGCGCAGGCCCTCCTCGAGGCCGGTCTTGCTGTCGGTCTTCTCGTCGCGCATCTTGATAACGCGGGCGGGGACACCGGCCACGACGGCGCCGGCGGGGACGTCCTCGACGCATACGGCACCGGCAGCCACGACGGCGCCCTTGCCCACGCGCACGCCCTCCAGGACCACGGCGTTGGCGCCAATCATGACATCGTCCTCGATGATGACGGGCGTGGCGCTCGCGGGCTCAACGACGCCTGCCAGTACGGTGCCGGCGCCGATGTGGCAGTTCTTGCCCACGGTTGCGCGGCCGCCCAGGACGGCGCCCATATCAATCATGGAGCCTTCGCCAATGACGGAGCCGATGTTGATGATGGCGCCCATCATGATGACGGCGCGGTCGCCGATCTCGACGCGGTCGCGGATGATCGCGCCCGGCTCGATGCGGGCATTGATGCCCTTAAGGTCGAGCATGGGGACGGCGGAGTTGCGACAGTCGTTCTCCACATCGTAGTAGTCGATGGAGTCGGCATTGGCATCGAGGATGGCCTTGAGCTCATCCCAGTCGCCAAAGACGGTCTTGCCACGACGGCCGCCGTAGACATGTGCGTCGCCCCAGGCAACCTTCATGCCGGGCTTCTCGCGCACATACAGCTTGACGGGCGTCTTTTTAGGCGCGGTGGCGATGTAGTTGATAATCTCCTGTGCATCCATCTCGGCTGCGTTGCTCATTTGCTATCTCTCCTTTGGGTGGATTCGGTTGATACCTGGTTAGGCAAACATGACCTGGTCGAACGTATAGAAGCCGGGTTCGCGGGTGACGAGCTTCTGCGCGGCTGCCAAGGCGCCGTTGACAAAGATCTGACGGCTCGTGGCACGGTGTGTGAGTGTGACCTCCTCGTCCTGGCCAAAGAAGCTTACCTCGTGCACGCCGGCGACGGTGCCGCCGCGCAGCGAGTGCATGCCGATTTCCTTGGAGTCGCGCACGCCGCACATGCCCTCGCGTCCGTAGACGGGGTGGTAGCCTGCCTCGGGCTCGGCCTCGACTACGGCGTCGAGCAGCAGCTTGGCGGTGCCGCTCGGGGCGTCGACCTTTTGGTTGTGGTGAGTCTCGACAATCTCACAGTCAAAGCCGGGCAGCTCACGCGTGGCCTGGGCAACCAGATGACGCAGGGCTGCAATACCGATGGAGTAATTGCCCGAGTGCATAACGCGGGCATTCTGGCCCAGCTCGCGCAGGCGGTCCATCTGCTCGGGGGTGTAGCCCGTGGTGCCCGAGAGCAACGCGGTGCCCGTGCGCTCGACATAGGCGACGACGGCATCGAAGGTCACGACGTTCGAGAAGTCGATGATTACATCGGCGGCCGGTGCGTTCTCGAGCTCGCTCAAATCGAAGCCAATCTGGGCGACGATGTCAAAAACGGGCTGACCGGCGGCGTCGACAACGCCCTCGGCGGTGGTGCGGATGAGCGAGCCCATGCGGCCCGTTCCCATAATGACGGTCTTAATCAAGCAGACCAGCTCCCTTCAGAGCATCGGTAAGTGCAGCGCGCGTGTCGTCTGCCATGGGGCATAGAGGCATGCGGTAGTTTGCCTCGATCATACCCATCTGAGCGAGCGCTTCCTTGACGGGGATGGGGTTGACCTCGCTAAAGAGGGCGTTGATGAGCGGCTGGCCGGCAACCTGGATGTCGCGGGCGCGCTCCACGTCGCCGTCCAGGTAGGCGCGGCACATGTCGTGCACGAGCTGCGGCTGAACGTCGGCCCACACACTGATGGTGCCCGAGGCGCCCAGGCTCATGAGCGGTACGGTCAGCGCATCCTCGCCCGAATACATGCGGAAGTCGTCGGACAGCAGGTGCGCGATCTTTGCGGCATAGGCGACGTTACCCGAGGCCTCCTTGATGCCCATGATGTTGGGGTGCGCGGCCAGGCGCTCTACGTTGCGCTCGCTGATGCCGCAGCCGCAGCGGCCGGGGATGTTGTACAGGATGCAGGGGATGTCCACGGCATCTGCGACGGTCTTAAAGTGCTGGTAGATACCCTCTTCGTTAGACTTGTTGTAGTAGGGGGTAATGAGCAGCAGGCCGTCGGCTCCCAGGCCTTGGTAGGTGAGCGACTTGGTGAGCATGGTCTGCGTGGAGTTAGAGCCCGAGCCGGCAATGACGGGGACGCGGCCTGCAACTTGCTTGACCACGGCGGCGACAACGGAGTTGTCCTCGTCATCGGTCATCGTGGCGCTCTCGCCGGTGGTGCCCAGGGTGAGGATGGCGTCGGTGCCGTTTTGCAGGTGGAAATCGATAAGGCGCTCGAGTGCGTCAAAGTCGACGCTGCCGTCCTTTTTAAACGGCGTGACGAGGGCGACGATTGAGCCCTCGAGGTTGCGGATATCCATGTTCTTCTCCTTCGCTTCCGCTATCTGGATGCGCTTATTCCATTGGGCGGCGACGGCCAAGCGCTCGTCCTGGGCGCGGCGACGGGCGCTCTCGGCGCGCAACTTTGCCAGCAGCTCGCGGCCGCACGGCAGCACGTCGAGCGTGGCAAAGTAGTCGCCCGGGCGCTCGGCGCGACGAATGAGATCTGCCGAGCCATCGGGGCGCAGCAGGACCTCGGCGGAGCGCAGGCGGCCGTTGTAGTTGTAGCCCATGGAGTAGCCATGCGCGCCGGTATCGTGGATCACGAGTACATCACCCATGTCGATCTGCGGCAGCTCGCGGTCGATGGCGAACTTATCGTTGTTCTCGCACAGATTACCCGTGATGTCGTAGGTGTCCGTAACGGGCGCTGTGGTCTTGTCGGCGCCACCCGGCTGGCCCATCACCGTGATGTGGTGGTAGGCACCATACATGGCAGGGCGGATCAGATCGACGGCGCTTGCATCGACACCGATATAGTCCTTGTAGATCTGCTTCTCGTGGATGGCCTTGGTGACCAGACAGCCGTAGGGCCCCATCATAAAGCGGCCCATCTCGGTGCAGATGGCCACATCGCCCATGCCGGCAGGAACCAGGATCTCGTCGTATGCCGCGTGTACGCCCTCGCCGATGGCGTGGATATCGTTGGCCTGCTGCTCGGGCAGATAGGGGATGCCGACGCCGCCGGACAGATTGATGAAGGCGATATGTGCGCCGGTCTCGCGCTCCAGGCGCACGGCAAGCTCAAAAAGGATACGCGCGAGCTTGGGGTAGTAGTCGTTGGTGACGGTGTTGCTGGCAAGGAAGGCGTGGATGCCAAAGTCCTCGGCGCCCTTGGCCTTGAGCATGCAGAAAGCCTCAAAGAGCTGCTCGGTGGTCATGCCGTACTTGGAGTCGCCGGGGTTGTCCATAATGCCGTTGGAGAGCTGGAACAGGCCGCCCGGATTAAAACGGCAGCTGACCGTCTTGGGAATGGGCCCCGCGACGCGCTCAAAAAACTCGATATGGCTGATGTCGTCAAAGTTGACGATGGCGCCCAGTTTATTTGCAAGGGCAAAATCCGCCGCCGGCGTGTCGTTGGACGAGAACATGATGTCGTGGCCGGTGATGCCCAGTGAGCGGGCAATCATGAGCTCGGTATAACTCGAGCAATCGCAGCCGCAGCCGTATTCGTTGAGAATGGAGAGGAGCGCCGGGTTGGGATTGGCCTTGACGGCAAAGTATTCCTTAAAGCCCGGGTTCCATGCAAAGGCGTCGCGCACCTCTTGCATGTTGCGGCGGATGCCCGCCTCGTCGTATAGATGAAACGGCGTGGGGAACTGCTCGACGATATGCTCGAGCGTTTCCTTGTCCACAAACGGCTGTTTGGCCGCATATGCCTCGTTGGGGGTCAATGCCATGTCCCGTAAACCTCGCTATCCAGACGGCGCCATCGGCGCATCGAATCCGCATAGCGTGGACCCAATGTCCGGATAGCGCTCCCGCATTGCTGCAGACAGTCCTGCGGGTGTTTCCCGCAGGCCCACCAGGCTGTTCGTGCCCGAAAAACCCAGTTCGGCGGGTTTCGCCTCCCCACGGGGTCAAAGTCTGCCGACTCGCCCGCGGATCATCGTGCCCGCGCCTCTATCAAGTGGTAACGACCCTACCACGTTGCACTTTACCAAACAAGAGTATTCGTATATAACGTTAAAAAAATGCAGGGATATGCTGGAAATAATGGTGCGGCAATCTTGCGGCACAATAAGATGGCAACTGGCGCGCACCTATGAAAGGAACCTCTATGACCGAGCTCCAAGAACTCCGTCGCTATCGCCGCGATCTCCATCGCATTCCGGAGCTCGACTTCGATCTTCCGCAGACTATCGCCTATATTGAGGGCGTGTTGGCGCCGCTCGCCTGTGAGGTGACCCATCCGTGTCCGAGCTGCGTTTGTGCCTTCTTCGATGCCGGTGTGGGCGCTACGCGTGCCACGGCGATTCGCGCCGACATGGACGCCCTGCCCATCGCGGAGGCAACAGGCGCGGCCTTTGCCTCGACCCATCCCGGAAAGATGCATGCGTGCGGACACGATGGACACATGGCCATGGCGCTTGCTGCCGCGACGCATGTCGACCGCACGATTCGCGAGCGGCCGGGCGTCATCAAGCGCAACGTGCTCTTTGTGTTTCAGCCGGCCGAGGAAACGACTGGTGGCGCCAAGACGGTGTGTGAGAGCGGCGTATTCGAGCGCTATGGGGCAGATCGCATCTTTGGCTTCCACGTATGGCCAGATTTGCCCACCGGCACGTTGGCGAGCTGCTCCGGTCCGTTGCTGGCGCGTTCGAGTGAGACACACATTCATATTCACGGGACGAGCATCCATATTGCCAAGACCTACGGCGTTCCCGTTGGCGAATCGCACGATGCAGCATTGGCGGCTGCCAAGTTCTTGGTTTCCGAGCGTGAGCTCATGGACGAGTTGGGTGCCGACGAGCCCTGCATTGGTAAGTTTGGCCTGCTGCAGGCCGGGACCGTCTGCAACGCGGTGGCGGGGGAGGCCCATGTTGCCGGTAGCCTGCGTGTGTTTACGGACGACATGTTCGACCGCGCGCGCGAGGGCGTGCGCCGTGTGTTGGACGAGGCCTGCGCCGCAACGGGCTGTACATACGATCTCGATTTTGCCGAGGGCTATCCGCCGGTCGATAACGACCACGAGCTGTTCGCCCGCATTGCGCCTGCCTTGTCCGAGCTGCAACTTGTGGACGAGCCGCTGCTAATCGCCGAGGATTTCGCGTTCTATCAGCGCCATCTGCCGGGCGTGTTCTTCTTGCTGGGCACGGGCGTGCCTGCCGGCCAAGATAATCCGAGCGATTCGGATGGCTGTCCCGCCTATGCCACGAGCGCTCTGCATACCGATACCATGCTCTTTGACGAGGAAAACCTGCTCAAAGGCCTCGATGTCTACAAACGATTGCTTGGGCTGGAGTGACGATGGAACGACGCCGACAGACTGCTGTGTATAGTCCGGGTGGATGCGGGTGTGGTTTGCTGCTGCTTCCGGTCATCGCCGTGAGCATTGGCGTGATGTTTGCACTTGCCGGGCTGGCCGCAGCGGCGCTCGTGCTGTTGATTGTGGCTATTGGCGTGACGATTTGGCTCTACCGCAATCGCGAGCAACGTCGTGCCGATGGTAAGACCGATGCTGGATGGACTATCTTTTTGATCGTCGCCTACCTATTGAGCATCAGTTATTTGGCCTTCTTTATCCTGTTAATGATCAGCACCTTTATCGGGGAATCCGTCACGGTGGGTTGATGCGCTGCCAGCAGACGGTCGCGCAAAGTGCGTTTGCTCGGCGTTTGGATAACTGCATTGGCCGTTTACCGCAACCTTAGCTCTCAGCTAATGAATTCAAATTCAATCCGCCCTACGATGTGCTGTGTGCCGGCGCGGTAGCCGGACCGTAGGAAGGATGCATGATGAATAAGCTCGAAAACGAAGCGCTGCTGAGCCGTCGCGCTGCACTTGGCGCATTCGCCACCGTCGCCTTGGGGACTGCCGGTCTTCTTGCCGGTTGTGGTAGCGATAAGGCGACCGTCACCGAGGACGCCGACGATGGCGACAAGAAGGAAGAGACGAAGAAGGAAGAACAGCCTACGACTGACCTGGCTGTTGGCACGACGGTGACCACGACTGCCGGTCTTTCCGTCGTCGTCGATTCCGTCCAGCCCGGTCTCACAAATTTTGACGGTTCGACCATGACGGGTATTCACGTCACGTACGTCAACAATGGCGATGAGGGCGCGGACTACAATGTCTACGACTGGAAGGGCGAGGACGCCAACGGTGCTCAGCAGAACCAGGGTTATTACAGCGAGGGTTCCGATGAGCTGCAGTCTGGTACCCTTGCCGCCGGTGGCTCCGTGGCGGGCAATATCTACTTTGATGGTGACATCAAGAAGGCTCTCTATTTTGCCAACGTGTTTGATAAGTCTGCCGCTGCAAGCTGGGTGCTGGCCTAGCATGTCGCTACTGCTGCGCCGTATGGGAGGTGAGGTCGTATGCCCGATAAAAAGCTAACGGACGAGTTACTCAATGAACTTCTCGACGCGCCAAACATCGATGGCTATATCAAAGAGCACGACTTTGCCGCCCCGTCGCTTTCGGAGTATCTGAAACAGCTTTTGGAAGAAAAGGGGCTCGAGCGCTCGCGCGTGGTGCGTATGGCCGACCTCAACGAGACCTTTGGCTATCAGATCTTTACCGGTTCGCGTAATCCGAGCCGCAATAAGGTGCTGCAGATTGCCTTTGCAATGGCGCTGTCGATGAAGGAGACCAACCGCGCCCTGACGGCTGCCGGAGTGAGCGTCCTCAACTGCAAGGACCGTCGCGATGCAATCATTATCTTTTGCATCGACCGTGGCTGTAGCCTCCAAAAGGTCAATGAAGAGCTGTATCGCTTTGGCGAGGAAACGGTGAGTTAGTGGCCGATGGCTGAGCCGGCGGTATCACCAGAACAACCATGCAAACGAACGGGGTGCGGACACCATGGGGTGTCCGCACCCTGCGTTATGATGGACGCCATGGATACTCAGAGCCCAACATATTCCGATGACGAGCTGACTGCTTCACTTGTCGAGCATTTGGCGTCGCTCGACCGCGATGACAGCTATCGTGTGGAGCGCGTGCTCAAGTGCTCGGATGTCGAGACGACCGAACTCGTCTATTTTGAGGGCTCTGGCGGCGGGTCTCTCGGTCCCTTTGTCCGCAAGCGCATTGATGCTTCGGTGCAGATTGGCGGAGCATATGAGCGCCTGTTTGCGGCCCAGCGCGCCGGTCGTCGTTTTGAGTACTTACCCCGAATCGTCGATTGTCGCCGTGTGGGCGACGAGCTTGACGTGGTGATGGAGTATGTCGAAGGCGAGACACTCGAGGCCCTGGTGGGACGCTTGGGGGCGACACCCGATTATGCCCGCGGGCTGTATCCCGTTCTGTGTGAAGCGGTGGGCGAGCTGCATGCTGGTTTTGCAGCTGCGGGGGAGCCGGGGGTGCCGGTAATCCACCGCGACCTTAAACCCTCGAACATCATCGTATCGGGCGTGAGGTATGCGGCCGATGCCGGCATGACCTTTTCCTCGCTGGTGATTATTGACCTGGGAATCGCGCGCGTTTGGCGCGATGGCGCCGACGCCGACACCGTCAAGTTTGGCACGCGTTCCTATGCGCCACCCGAGCAGTTTGGGTTTGGGCAGACGAGCATCCGCAGTGATATTTACGCGCTTGGCGCGCTGCTGTTCTTTTGCCTGACGGGAACTGACCCTAAACCGGGGCGGGACATACGTGAGCAATGCGAGGCGCATGACATTCCCGTTCCGCTGGCGGATGTGATTTGCATGGCGATGGCACTCGATCCCGCCAAGCGCTTTGCGAGCGCAAAGGCACTGGGGCATGCTGCGCGTGCGGCATATGAGCTATGTCTCCCTGCACCGTCGCCCGTGACCTTTTCTGCTGCCAGCGTGCCCCGGGCCGCGGTGCCACAGGTGCAACGGGTACAGCAGCCGGTTGCCTTCACGCTTCCGTCTTCTGCAAGACGGCGTTCGATCGTCTCTCTCGTGACGTCCAAATGTGCGCGTCTGCTCTCGCGTATCCCCGAGCCCGTGGGGCGCATATGGAATGGATGCGTCTATGCGACAACATTGTTGCTGCTGATGGGCAGCCATTTTGCGGTATTTACGCCAACGGGCGAAAACCGAAACTATCCAACGTGGTTTTTGGCGCTTGAGTATTTCTTTATGGTCGATGGCCTGGTGCTGCTCATTGCATTCGGAATGCTCGACCGGCGTAGGCTTCGACGTCGCTTTCCCGTGCTCGATCGGTATCGGGGGAGTGCTTTTGTCGAACTATGGTTCAAGGCGCTCGGGTTTATGTTTGCCGTCATGTGCGTTGTCGTCGTCATCGGCAACGCGACGGGTGTCGTCTCCTAGATATACGAAAAAGGGCCCCGTCTGGGGCCCTTTGCAGTTGAGTCTTGCGAGTCTAAATGCGGTTCATCTGGGAAGCGACCTTGTTGTACCAGTCCTGCCACGTGGGCGGGCAGTACTTCTTGGCGGCTGCCGGGGTAAGTGTGGAATCATAGTTGGCGCCCAGGTAGGCAACGTGGGCGGAGACACCCTCGCCCCAGCTGCCGAAGCTACGCCAACCACCGCCGCGGGCACTCCAGCCCCAGGCGTTATAGGAGCCGGCGCAATAAAGGCCCTTGCTGCTCTCGATGCAGGCGATGGCGGGGGACCAACGGGGATCGACGCCGGTATTCCAAGCGGCGACGGCAAAGTTATAGCCCTGGCCTGCCATGGGGGAACCGGCAAGGTAGTTGTCGATGCGGCTCGTCCACTCGTTAATGAACGAGTCGTAATCGGAATTGCCGCTGTTGGAGTTGTTCACCGTGGTGTCGATGGTGGTGTTGGAGTTGGTTGCCTGACTGTTGGAGTTATTGCCGCTCACGCCGGTACCCGAGATCTTCTCGGCGGCAGCGGCCTTGTCGGCCTCGAGCTTTGCCAGCTCGGCAGCATTTTCCTGCTCGGCCTTTGCCTGCGCCTCGCTGCGGAGCTGCTGAGCCTGCGCCAGTGCATCCTCGGCATTTTTCTGCTCGCCCTCGAGTTGAGACTTGGCCTGCTCGAGCTCGGTTTTGTTCTGTTCGAGCTCGGTCTGCATCTTGTTAAGCTCCTCGATCTCGTCGACGCTCGAGCTCGTAATCTGGTTGGTGTATTTGCAGGTGGTGATAAAGTCGCCCAAACTCTGCGTGTTCACCAGGAAGCTTACGATGGGGCTGGTGCCCTTCTGGTACTTATACAGATCGCGCATGGCGGAGCTTGCCTTGGCCTGCTGCTCGGGTAGCTCGGCCTCAATCTTATCGATGTTCGCCTCATTGGAGTCGATCTGCTTTTGCAGATCCTCGAGCTTGGTTCGGGCGTCATTGTAGGCGCTCGTAGCGTCCTCGATTTTTTTCTGGGCGGCGGAAAGCTGATCCTGCGTTGCCTGCGAGGCGGCATAGGCCGCGACGGGGGAGAGCATCGGCGTGGCCGTCAGCGCGACGGCGAGCGCGGCGCTCGTGATGATACGAGCCGGCTTCGACGCGATGAGCGCTGCGGTGCGATGGTTCGAATGCTGCATCCAGTTCCTCTGCAATCAATCGTAGGTTATTGGTCGAGGTGTATTCTACTACTGCTTTCGACCTCAACTTGAACCTTAAAGGTTCTAAAGGGTCAAGTTGAACTTGAGGCTTTGGCCTTGACCTGCGGGAATGGTGAATTGTTGAGAAACCATAGAGTTCAACTTTAACGTTACGGCACCCTGTTTGTGAGGGTTTTTGGCTGTAAATGTTGCCCTCACGTGGGGTTTGCAACTACAGGGTTCCTTCGCGACGAGCCTGCTCCACTTCTTGGAGTGCCTCAGCCGGCGTAATCGAACAGGTACTGTCGCCGAGCCTGACCACCTGGACGTCGTCGCCAGTGTGGACTTCTCCGCCCTGCAGCACGACGCCAAAAATACCCTCGTGGGGGAAGATGCAGTCGCCGGCGAGATAGTAGATGGCACAGCGGGTGTGGCAGACTTTGCCGATCTGGCTGATTTCGACGAGTACTTCGCTGCCGAGCTTGAGCTGCGTGCCCAAGGGGAGTGAGAGCAGGTTGATACCCTGGGTTGTGAAGTTCTCGCCAAAGTCGCCCTCGTGCACATCGAGCCCGCGCGCCTGCGCCGTCTGGATAGACTCTGCAGCTAAAAAGGAGACCTGACGGTGCCAATGCCCGGCGTGCGCATCGGAGGCGAGGCCAAACTGCTCGATGACGGTGTCGTGCCCGTCGGCGACGGGTGACTTACGCGTGCCTTTGTGCTCCGACGTGTTGATTGAGACGATGCGGGCAGGCCCGTTGTAAGCATCGTTTGCGGTGCGTAGGGGAGCTGCCGTCTGGTCACGATCCGCAAGTTCGCGCTTTGCGGCGTCAATGATGGGGTTGTTGATCGGATGAGCCTGGGGCACAGTGTACCTTTCGGCGGGGCGGGCAACATGTTGAATCCTACAACAACGGTGGGTTCATTGCCCGTTGTCGTACACCGGTGATCGCCGCCTTCGTGCTGGATAATTACGCCGATTGCCATAGATACGGTGGAGCTTTGGGTGCCGGCGGCTCGGCACGCTAGAATAAATCAGTTGCACAAAGACCGCCCGTCGTGTGGGCAGTTCTAGATAGGAAGTTTCCATGGCATTGCAGTTTATAGAGCGCGAGTTTATCCCCGTGCTGCTCGGCGGCGACATCAACGCGTATTCGGTGGCGCGCGCTTTCTACGAGGAGTATCAGGTTAAGAGCCTGGTCTTTGGCAAGTACCAGACCGGCCCCGCGTATCGCAGCCAAATTATCGATTACACGCCCAACGTGGATATCGATACCATGCCGGTCATGATCGAGACCGTTAACGGCGTCGCACAGGCCAATCCTGATAAGAAGATTATTCTCATGGGCTGCGGCGACAACTACGTCGCGCTTGCCGCGCAGGCTCAGGACGCCGGCCAGCTTGCCTCGAACGTCATCGCACCCTACGCCCCCTACAGCATGCTCGAGCAGTGCCAGAAGAAGGAGATCTTCTACGAGCTGTGTGAGAAGCACGGTGTGCCCTATCCGCACACGTTTACCTTTACCATGGCGATGCTCAACGCTCAGGGTGAGGCTTCCGCCGAGGTGCTCGACCAGATCGACTTCCCCTTTCCGATGATTCTGAAGCCCTCTGACGGCATCATGTGGTGGGAGCACGAGTTCGAGGGTCAGAAGAAGGCCTACGAGATTGCCGATCGCGCCGAGCTGGAACAAGTCATTCGCGATGTGTACGCCAGCGGCTACACCGATGACCTCATCTTGCAGGACCGCGTGCCCGGCAACGACGAGTACATGCGCGTACTTACCAGTTATTCCGACCGCAACGGCAAGGTTCGCATGATGTGCCTGGGTCACGTGCTACTCGAGGAGCATCAGCCCCATGGTGTCGGCAACCACGCCTGCATCATCACTGAGCCCAACGACGAGCTCATGGATGGCGTGCGCAAGCTGCTTGAGGACCTTAAGTTTACGGGCTTCTCCAACTTCGACGTCAAGTACGACGAGCGCGATGGCTCGTTTAAGTTCTTCGACTTCAACACGCGTCAGGGACGCAGTAATTACTATGTCACTAATAGTGGCTTTAACGTTGCCAAATACGTGGTGGATGAGTACGTCTATAACCGCCCGTTTGAGCCGGAGTTTGTGACGGCGCAGGACGAGGCGCTGTGGATGGTCGTTCCTATGGGCGTCGTTGACAAGTATGTCAAGGACCCCGATCTGCGTGCGAAGGCGCATCGTCTGGCCAAGGAGGGCAAGGCCGCCGATCCTTCGTTTATGAAGGGTGATTTTGTCTTTAACCGCTGGTTGCGCATGTGGCACACCAAGCTGCGTCACTTTAAGCTGTTCAAGACGTATTACAAGTAGATGAGCGCGGCGCCCGCCCGGTTTGCATCGGACGGGCGCGGGTATGATACGCGCAATTGCGTGGGCGTCACCAAGGAGGCGGCGATGGAAAAGCTGGGAGTTATCGGCGGCATGGGCGCCGAGGCCACGTCGTATTACTATGACCAGGTGGTACGTCATACGGCTGCTGCCTGTGATCAGGAGCATATCGACATGGTGGTACTTTCCAAGTCGACCATGCCCGACCGTACGCTGGCCATCAAGACCGGCGAGCATGCCGAGCTGCTGGCGACCATGAAGGAGTGCGCTCAGGCGCTCGAGACGCTGGGCTGCGCGCACATAGCGATTCCCTGCAACACGTCGCACTACTTCTACGATCAGATTCAGTCGTTTACCAAGGTGCCGATTATCCACATGCCGCGCGAGTCGGTGCGCTATGCTCTGGCCGGCGCGGTGATGGGGGAGTGCGAGTTCGATCCAAACCTGAGCATGCCGGCCGAGCCGGTGCACAAGATCGGCATCATGGGCACCGACGGTACCGTGGGCGCAGACGTCTATGGGCGCGAATGTGAGACCGCGGGCGTTGAGGTCGTCTATCCCAGCGAAAAGCGTCAGGCCGACGTGATGTCGCTCATTTACGACGATGTGAAGGCCGGGCGCGAACCCGATATGGATAAGTTCGACCGCGTGATGTGGGAGTTCGCCCGCAGCGGCTGCGACCGCGTCATCCTGGCCTGCACGGAGCTTTCGGTGTTGCAGAAGTATCGCGAGATGCCCGAGATCACCCTCGATGCGATGGATGTCCTGGTGCGCGAGTCCATCATTCGCAGCGGCGTCCCCTACCGCCTGTAGCCCTCGACCTGCCAAAAAGGGACAGGTTTATTTTGGTAGGTTTTATCTGGGAAAACAGTAGGGCCCCGGCTCGTTTGATGCGAGCCGGGGCCTTTTGCGTTTGTCGGTTGCTGTCGGTGGTGAACTAGAACAGGAAGCCGATGGCGATAAGGGCGATGCTGATGATAAGTACGGCAATGTCCAAGCCTTTGATGGGGTAGCGCTTATACGAACTCGCACGCGTGCGCAGGTAGAAGCCGCGCTGCTCGGCGGCAAGCGCGGTGGCATCGGTCTTGCCCACGCTCGAGATAAGCAGCGGCACACACAGCGGCAGCATGAGTTTGAGTTTCTTGACGGGATTCTTAGTGTCGTATTCGACGCCGCGTGCAGTCTGCGCCTCCATGATGGCGTTCATTTCCTGGCCAAATACCGGCACAAATCGCAGCGCCGTGGTAAAGGTGAAGGCATAGCGATATGGCACGTGCAGCACCTCGACGCAGGCGTTGGCGAGGTCGTTGAGCTTGGTCACCATAAGCATGAGGATGAGTGGCAGCGCCACGCCCAACAGGCGTAGGCAGGCCTTCGATCCGGTAATGAGGCCCGTGTCGGTGATAAAGCCCCACACCATGTTGCCGTCGCGCATAAAGGCCAGCTGAAGCACCAGCATAATAAGCGCGAGCGGAATCAGCAGCTTGAGTAGCGAGAGCAGACGGTCGACGACGCCGGCGTAGGCGCCCAGTGCAAGGGTGAGCGCCAAAAAGCCCAATAGCGTCACGTAGGTATCGGACAGGAAGATGCCGATGATGATGGCGGCGGCAAGGCCCAGTTTGACGACCGGGTTCAAGCGGTGCAGCAGTGTATCGCCCGGCATATAGTCGATGACATTAACCACGGTGGACCATCTCCTCGGTAATGCGAACGATATCGGTGACCTCGCTCACCTGTGCGAAGGCGGGAGAGACGGAGGATGTCAGGCGACGAGAAAGCTCTATGACCTGGGGTGGCTCAACGTAGGCTCGCTGCATGAGCTCGATGTTCGAGAACAGCTCGTGCGTGCGGCCGCGCTCGAGGATGCGGCCGTCGGCCATCACCACGATGCGCTCGGCGAAGTCGGAGACGACTTCCATGTCGTGGCAGACCATGATTACAGCGCAGCCACGCTCAGCCATGGTGCGCACCGTTTCCATCACGGTCATGCACTCGCGGTAGTCCAGGCCGCTCGTGGGTTCGTCGAGCACCACGATCTTGGGCTCTACGACCACGACGGAGGCGAGTGCCACCATCTGGCGTTGACCGCGCGAGAGCGAGAAGGGCGCCTCGTCGGCCGGCAAGCCAAAGCGGTCGATGACGAGCTGGGCGCGACGCAGCGCCTCGGCGCGGTCGATGCCGGCAAGCTCCAGGCCAAAGGCGATCTCGTCGAGCACGGTGTCCTTGCAGATCTGGCGGTCGGGGTTTTGGAAGAGGGTTGCGACTTCGCGGGCGATGCGGCTCGTGGGAACGGATGCGGTATCCAGTCCCGTGACGCGCACACTGCCCGAGGCGGGCTTAAGCGGGCCTGTGAGCAGCTTGGTGAGCGTGGTCTTGCCGGCGCCGTTTTGGCCGACGATGCCCACGAGCTCGCCGGGATAGAGGGTCAGGTTGAGGTCGTGGACGGCGGCGCCGCCATTGGGATAGGCAAACTCAACGTGATCGAAGGTGAGCACGGGCTCGGCGTCCTTGGCGTGCGGGCGCAACGACGGTGCGTGCGGTGAGCCGGCGGGTGCCTGAGTGTCGCTGCTTGCGTGTGCGGGGTCGACGATGCCCGTAATCAGGCGCTCGGCCTCATCAACATCCAAACAGGGAGTGCCGCTGGCCAGGCCATCGGCCTCGAGGCTGTTGAAAATGCGCGTGACACGCGGGCAATCGACGCCGATGGCGCGGAGCTCATCGGCGTGTGCGAAGACCTCGTGCGGCTCGCCCTGTAGCGCGATTTCGCCATGATTGAGCACGAGCACGCGGTTGCAATACTCCGAAAGCAGGGCGACTTTTTGCTCAACGACAACGATGGTGATGCCGAGTGCACGGTTGGCCTCGCGCAGGGTCTCGAATACCAGCGTGGAGCTGGCGGGGTCGAGCGCCGCGGTGGGTTCGTCGAGCACGAGCACACGCGGACGCATGGCGAGGATGGCGGCAATGGCAACCTTTTGCTTTTGGCCGCCCGAAAGTGTGGCAATCTCGCGGTCGCGCAGGTCGCTGATGCCGACGGTCTTAAGCGTCTCGCTCACACGCTGCTCGATCTGGTCGTGGGGAACGCCAAAGTTCTCCAGGCCAAAAAGCATCTCGTCCTCGACGACCGAGGCGACCATTTGCGTGTCGATGTCTTGCAACACGCTGCCGACGATCTGCGACACATCGGTGAGCGAAACTTCACAGGTGTCGTTGCCGTCGACAGTGACGGAGCCAAAGAACGTGCCAGTGTAATGGTGGGGTACGGCTCCCGACAGGCAGGCGGCAAGCGTGGACTTGCCGGCGCCCGAGGGCCCAATGATGCCGATAAAATCTCCCTTGTTCACGCCGAGCGAGATATGCTTAAGCGCCTGCTCGGTCTGCGTGCCATAGGAGAACGAGACATCGTCGACGTTGATGATCGTTTCCATGGATACCTTTCATAGTCATTGGGGACGTTCTTACATGACTAGTCGTTTAAGAACGTCCCCAAAAGCTCGTTGTTTGGGACAGTCTTTGGCGGTGAAGTACGGAGGCGGCTTTACGAGGTGCCCCAGGTTGGCGCGAAAGAGGAACGAAGCGTACTTGGGTACGCGAGCGACGAATGAACGCCAAGATGGGGTGGCTCGTAAAGCCGGGCAGGTTAGTTGAGCTTAAGGGACTTCTGGATGGGCAGGTAGAGAGCGCCGACCAGGATGGCGTTAAAGACGGCGGTCATGGCGACGACGGGCAGCATGGCAGCGGCGAGCTCGCTCACCACGCCGAGCATGGCCATCTTGATGACCATGAATATGACGCCCGAGACAAAGGTGGTCACGAAGGCTGCGACGATGGCGACGGCGGGCTTAACCTGGCCGTCCTTGGCGGCAGCGTTGACAATGACGGCCATGAGCATGGCAGCGATGCCCTCGGCGGCAAAATCGACAAACGGCGAGGTGGTGGTGATCTGGATCACGGCGGCCGAGATCAGGCCGATGACGAGTGCCTGACCGATGTTGGGGCGAACGACCAGGATGGTGAGGCAGAAGGCCGAGATGATGAACTCGGGGCTGATCATGCCGCCCGAGATGCCGGAGATGGCCTTGCCGACGGTGAAGTTGAGGATGAAGCCGGCGGCAAGCAGGATGGCGAGCAAGACGAGGGCACGGACGTCGAGTTTGCCGCGGTCGGCGGTCTGGACGGTGCGGGGCTGGGCGGTGGTGGTGTTCTGAGACATGGTGAAAATCCTTTCGGAAGGGAAGTGCAAGAGAAGAAAGCGGAGGCGCGTGATGCGAATGCGATCGGGCTCGAGATAGAAAAAGGCCCCCGGTCGAAACCGGAGGCCTTCCAATCACCTAGAGCGCAAAAACAGGCGTGAGGGACTCACCGTCGACCGATCGCATTCGCATCACGCCACCACCAGTTGTTGAGAGACTTCATCGTGTTCTTCATGTTGGTGGCTCCTTTCGTGATGCCGTGGCGCGGTCGCACCTAGTTGCTGTTGCGCTGCACTATAGCACAGCGAAGTGTGTGCAGGGAATCTTTTTTGAAAAGATTTCGGCGACGTTTCCCGCCGGTCGAATGGGTGGCTGGGCGGGCGGGCGACCTTGGTCATCCCGTCCGCGCCTTAAGGCGTGGGGCTCTTAGGCCTTCTTGCGACGATAGAGCATGAAGCCGCAGACACCGATGACGACGACGGCGCCAACGGCCATGGCGGCCATGTTGTTGCCCTCGGACTTCTCCTCGGTCGCCTCTTCTTCAACCTCAGGTTCGGCTACATCCTCATCCGAGAGGGCCTCGTCGGCGTAGGTGATGGACTTGACCAGGCAGTCGTTGTCGGCATCGTAGTCGCTCGGGACGAACTCCTCGGAGAAATCCTCCTCCTTGAGGTAGTCGCGCATCTCCTCGAGCATGGCCTTGCACTTGATGTAGGTGTTTTTGGTGGCAGCCTTGCCGGCCTTGTTGGCCAGGGCGGTGCGGGCCTCGGTGTTCTCGGCGGCCTGCATGGCCTCGTCGACGGTCAGGTTCTGCTCGATGAGTTCCTTCTGCAGCGCATCGAGGTAGGCGCGGACGCCGGTAGCGCAGTGGTCGCGGTTCTCATAGGCGAGCGTGTTGATGTCCATGAGGACGTAGTTGATGGAGTTCTTGGGCTCCTCGTTGTTCACGACGTCTTCCTCTTCGCAGTGGTCGAAGGAGACATCCTGATCGCTAAAGTAGGGGCTGACCTCGGTGAGCAGTGCAGAGTAGAGGGGGATGGCGACGGAGAACTCGGCGTTGGAGAGCATCTCCCACTGGATGGTCGCGATCTCGGGATCCATGCCCTGACGGATCTGGAAGGTGTGGATCTCGGTGTTGCGGTTGGAGCCGATGGCATAGGCGCCGTCGGTGTTGGCGTTGAGGCCGGCGACATTCTCGCCGCGGGCGGCGAAGCTGCGGATCATCTCAAAGGTGTTCCAGTCGGACTTGCCGGGCTGGAAGAACAGCGGCTGCATCTCGTGGACCAGGGCGCCGGTCGTGGCACGAGCGTCTTCGCGCTCGTCCTTGACGATCTCGTAGTCGGTGCCTTCAGCCAACGGGGCCATGAAGTAATCGCGACCCTGGATATAGCGCGACCACTGGTGCATACCGGCCTCGCTAATCTCCTCGCCGTAGGTCTTGGCGACATCGAACTTGCCGTCCGTGTACTCGGCAAAGCCCTTCTCCTTGGGCATGGACTCGATGCCCTCGGAATGGAGGCAGTTCTCGGTGTCATCGAGGTCGATGTTATAGGTGAGGTTGCCGATGTTGGGGTTGAGCGAGGCGATGTCATCGGTGAGCTTCATAGCAATCCACTGATGGCCAGAAAGCGCAGCGAACAGCCAGGTCTCGGTGTTGTCGGCGATAATGATCTGGTCGTTGGAGCAGACGCCCTGCTCGTCGATCAGGCTGCCGATGAGCTCGACGCCCTCGCGGGCCGTGGCGCTCTCGCCCAGGATGACGCTGGCATAGCTGTACTCGCCAATGCCGGTCTCCTCGGTGATGGGGTCGGCCTCTTCGGCCTTCTCGTTATAGGAGGTGCTCAACGTGGCAGAGCAGGAAACGCCCTTCTCGTTGATGCCAGCCTCGGAATATGCGTCGTAGCGATCTTCCCACTGAGAGGGGTTGTCGCGAACGAAGGTGTAGCGGTAGGTTGCGCCCTTGGACTTGTATTCAAAACCGGACTCGACCGAGGTGTACTCGTTGCCGTCCTTGTGTGCGGGCTCAATGCCAAAGTGCTTGACATAGCGCGGACCGAAGTCCTCGGAACGGCCGTAGTACGTGTTGCCGTCTGCCGTAAGCTTGCTGCCCATGTAGATCTGGGTGCAGGCGAGCGCCGAAGTCGGCATGGCCATGATGGCCGCTGCTCCAAACGCAAGGCCGCAGCCGAGCTTTTTGAGCGTGTTGACAGGATGAGTAAACCTCATGATCCCTCCCAACTGTTGAGACCCCACAAAACTGTGCGGAATCTCAGCTAATAAATACATCTATTAGCCTATCGGAAGTCTAAGAAGTATTCATCTATTTCGATGAAATACTCGATGAGCGTCCTAAAATATGCGATGAGCGGATAAGAATACTCATTATGTAGCTTTACTTAAATAAAGGCACCCTGCAATTACTGTACCTGAATAAAGCGCCTTGCACGGGGCGCAAAGAAAAATCCCCCGCTGTTTGGCAAATGCATAAACAACGGGGGAGACGATGATTGGATGAATATCATACCAGTGTGGAATTACTTCTTCCGGCGGTGGATTACGTTAATCGCATAGCCGACGAGCATGGCCAAGACGATGACGATAAAGCCAATCAGGGGGTTGTCGTTCATGGGGTCCTCCTATTTTCCGAGCGGGGAGAATTCGTCGACGATGAGGTCGAGGCATTGCGGAAGTGCGCGGGCACCAAAGACGCCCGAGTTGCTGGAGATGATCTCGCCGTCGAACTGCATGCCCAGCGACGGCGTGCAGGTGATCTTGGCTTCCTTGGTCTGGATTATCTTGAACTGCGGACGGCCGAGCACCTTGCCGGCGGGGTCGAGCGCGGCAGTGATCACGGTGGGCAGGAGCTGGACGGTTTTTGCGGGCTCGATGACCGCGATGTCGACCATGCCATCGTTCATGCGGCAATCGGGGAACAGGTTGATGTCGTTTTGAACGACCGAGGTGTTGCCGGCCATGCAGCAGATGCCATCGAGCTCCTCGACAATGCCGTCATGCTCAATCGTAAAGTGCGCCACCGTGGGGTTGGGTGTGGCGAGCGCCGACAGGAAATAGGCGATCTCACCGATGTCGTTTTTGGCGGGGGCGGCCTTCATCATGATCTCGGCGTCGAAGCCCGAGCCGGCGATGATGATAAAGCCGTGGCGCTTCTCGTTGCCGTTCTCGTCGAGCCAAAAGAGCTCGCCCATGTCCACTTTGACCGTGCGACCGGCGCGGCAAGCCTTGGCAAGCGCCACTGCCTCGGGGGCATTACCGATGTTGTTAAAGAACAGGCAGGCTGTGCCGGAGGGGAAGACGAGCGTGGGGACACCGCACCCGCGCATCTGGTCGAGCACGTTGGAGACGGTGCCGTCGCCGCCCGAAACGACCACGCGATCAAACTCGCACACGTCTGCCACGGCGTCCTCGGGTTCCATGCCATCGCCGATAAAGCGCATTACGACCTCGTCGCCGCCCTGCGCGAGGGCGTGCGTGAACGCGTAGATTTCATCTGAGCTGGGGCCCGATGCCGGGTTGTGGATGATAAGGTAGCGCATACTTACGTTCCCGTTCTGTGACTAACCGAGTATAGTTGTAGGGCAATGCCGATATCCTACCCGTGTTTTTCGGGCCTAACCTTATTCGATGGGTTGATATGTACATTTCCACACATCAGGCTCTACTCGACTTTTGCCAGCGCGCCCGTGAGTTCGACGCGATTGCCGTCGATACCGAGTTTTTGCGCGAGCGCACGTTCCATCCGCGCCTGTGCTTGGTCCAGATTGCCACCCCTGCCGAGAGCGTGGCGGTCGACCCTCTGGTGATCGACGACCTGTCGCCGCTAGCCGAGCTTATGGGCGATGAGAGCGTGACCAAGGTGTTTCACGCCTGCTCGCAGGATATGGAGGTCATGCTCCACACCGTGGGCGTGCTGCCGAGTCCCATTTTTGACACGCAGGTGGCCGCCGCCTTTTTGGGCGAGCGCCAGCAGATTTCCTACGGCGCGCTCGTGCAGACGTTTTGCGGCGTCTCGTTGCCCAAGACCGAGTCGCTGACCGATTGGTCGCGCCGCCCGCTGACCGACAAACAGATCGAGTACGCGATCGATGACGTCAAGTACTTGATCGTCGCCTATACCGAGATGATGAGTCGCCTGCGCGAGCTGGGCCGGGTGGACTGGGTGCTCGACGAGTTGCGTCCGCTGGCCGACGAGTCGCACTACCGCGCCGACCGCCATGAGGCGTTTCGCAAGGTCAAGCGCATCAACTCGTGTAGCCGTCACCAGTTGGGCATCGCACGCGAGCTTGCCGCTTGGCGCGAGGACCGCGCCGAGCGCCGCAACATCCCGCGCAAGTGGGTCATGTCCGACGATACGCTGCTGGCCCTGGTTAAACGTAATCCCGTTCGTGTTGAGGAGTTCCGCAGCATTCGCGGTACCGACCAGCTGGGGGAGCGCGACGTGGACGGCGCGCTCATGGCCATTAAGCGCGGTGCGAGCTGCCCACACGATCGCCTGCCGCTCATGGTGCGCGGGCACCGTCAGATTTCGCCGGAGTTGGAGAGCGTGACGGACCTGATGTATGCGCTCATTCGCCTGGTTGCCGAGCGCTCGGGCGTGGCGACCTCGGTCATTGCCTCGCGCGATGACCTGGCCGACTATATTGAGCATCCCGAGCAGAGCCCCCTGCGCGAAGGCTGGCGCTTTGAGCTCGTGGGTTCGCGTCTGGACGATCTGCTTTCCGGCAATATGGGGCTCACCGTGAAGGACGGAAAGATTGAACTGTTATAGGGAAGCCTAGCCGGCTGAGTGGGTAGAATGCCTCCAACGTGTAACTCGATTCGGAGGAATTCGCATGCCTTATTACTATGGATACGGCTTTGGCATTGACCCGCTGTACCTGCTGGTTGTTCTTGTCTGCACGGTGCTTGGCCTTGCCGCGCAGAGCTATATCAACTCGACGTATAAGACGTGGTCTAAGGTGCGCTCGGACGGCGACACGGGTGCCACGGTCGCTCGTCGCATGCTCGATGCCAACGGTTGCAACGCCGTGGGTATCAAGGGCGTTGCCGGCGAGCTCACCGATCATTACAACCCGCAGGACAACAACCTGTATCTGTCGGATGCCAACCGCTCGGGTGGGTCGGTCGCAAGCGTTGCCGTCGCCTGTCACGAGGCGGGCCATGCTGCCCAGCGTCAAAGTGGTTATGCCATGATGAAGGTACGTACCGCTTTGGTTCCCGTCGTCAACTTTACCCAGAACACCTGGACGATCGTGCTGCTCATGGGCTTGTTCATGAACATCGCGGGACTCACGACCCTCGCGCTGGTCTTCTTCTCGTTTAGTGTGCTGTTCCAGCTGGTTACGCTGCCGGTCGAGATCGATGCCAGTCGCCGCGCCGTGGCGTATATCGAGCAGTCGGGCATGAGTTCCAAGCAGGTCAACGGTGCCAAGAAGGTGCTGACGGCAGCCGCGCTCACCTACGTGGCGGCGGCGCTCACTTCGATCATCCAACTGCTCTACCTTATGGCTCGCTACAACAGAAATTCCAACCGATAACAAATAGGACAGGCAGACGCCGTGGGGATTCGTGTCCCCGCTGCGCTGTACTATGTGTTGGACTTGAATTTGCGCAGGGCCGGAGCCCATGTGCACGATGACGAAAG
Organism: Collinsella sp.; assembly: GCA_036304385.1. Classification (GTDB taxonomy): domain Bacteria; phylum Actinomycetota; class Coriobacteriia; order Coriobacteriales; family Coriobacteriaceae; genus Collinsella. The sequence goes on from JAXIYS010000084.1 coordinate 36,457, forward strand.
GGGGCTGCGTGGCAGGCTGGAATCTGACCGGCAATACCGTTTCCGCCGAGTTCGACGGATCGGACGAGCAGGAGCGCAAAGAGCTCAGCGTGAGCCAAGCGGTGGAGATCGCCGCCGGCGCGCTCGATGCCATTCCGCAGCTGAGCGTTTTGGGTGAGGTCACGGGTTTTCGTGGTCCCAATGCCCGAAGCGGCCACTGCTACTTCCAAATCAAGGACGACTCGGCGGCCGTCGACTGCATCATCTGGAAGGGCGCCTACCTTAAGCGCACCTTCGATCTGCGCGACGGCATGCAGGTAAGCTTTAAGGGCAGCTTCAATCTCTACAAGCCTACGGGTCGCATGAGCTTCGTCGCCCGCTCGTTCTCGCTGGCGGGGGAGGGCTTGCTTCGTCAGCAGGTGGCTCAGTTGGCCGAAAAGCTACGCCGTGAGGGCCTGATGGACGAAGCGCGCAAGCGCCGCATCCCGGTGTTTTGCTCGCGCGTGGCGGTTGTCACCTCGCTTTCGGGCGCCGTAATCGACGACGTCAAGCGTACGCTGCGCCGTCGCAACCCGCTCGTCGAGCTTGTCTGCGTGGGCGCAAAGGTCCAGGGCGAGGGTGCGCCGGCAGAGCTTATTGAAGGCTTGCGCCGCGCCGCTGCCATTACGCCGGCGCCCGATTGCATTTTGCTTGTCCGTGGCGGCGGCTCCTTCGAGGACCTCATGACCTTTAACGACGAGGAGCTTGCCCGTGCGGTGGCGGCTTGCCCCGTGCCCGTGGTGACCGGCATTGGCCATGAGCCCGATACCTCGATTTGCGACATGGTGAGCGACCGTCGCGCCTCCACGCCAACGGCAGCGGCAGAATCGGTGGCGCCGGCTATGACGGAGTTGGCCGACGTGCTCGAGGCGCGCCATCAGCGTCTGGGCGCCGCGATGGCATCGATGATTGGGTCGAATCAGGTTGATTTGGAGATGCTCGATCAGCGCGGTCGCCGCGCCTGGGATACCTATACGGCTCGTCTGGGTGACGCGCTCGATGCGGCCGCGTGCCGCCCGTGCCTCAACGATCCAACGTTTATGGTCGAGCGTCGCGAGTCTGAGCTTGCCTTGACGGCCGATCGTCTGTCCGGCGCCATAACGCGTTCGGTTGGGGCCTTCCGCTCCAACTTCGAGCGTCTGCCCGAGCGCTTGATCGCAAGCACCTCGGGGCTCGATGGCAAGCGCCATGCGCTCACGCTTGCGAGCTCCCGCCTGGAGCATCAGGGGCGCACGATGCTCAACAAACCTGCGTCCGATTTGGGCCGTGCGGCAGCCTCGCTCGATGCCCTGTCGCCGCTCAAGGTGCTTGCCCGCGGTTACTCCATCGCGTACAGCGATGACGGTGTGGCTACGAGCGCCAAGACCTTTAAGCCCGGCGACGCCATTCGCGTGCGCATGGCAGACGGCAACGTGGCGGCAACGGTCGATACGGTCGAGTAGGCCGCGTTTCATGGCGATAAACCTTTAGGAAAGGAAACAGATATGGCAGAGAAGACCCCGGTCGAGCAGCTTACGTACAAACAGACCTCGCAGGAACTGGAGCTCATCATCCGCAGCCTGGAGTCGGGCGATATGGAGCTCGAGGAGTCGCTCGAGAGCTATACCCGCGGCGTCGAGCTCCTCAAGAGCCTGCGCACCCGCCTGGCCGATGCCGAGCAGAAGGTCTCGGTGCTCCTTAAGGACGTCGACGGCAACGACGTGCTCGCCGACGGCGAAGCCGCCAACACGGACGACAACCTCTCGTTCTAACCATCCCGGCCAAATATAATTACCTTGGTCTGTAAGAAAGGAACCAGCTATGTGTGATTGCATCTTCTGCAAAATTGCCAACCACGAGATCCCCTCGACCGTTGTCTATGAGGACGATCAGGTCATCGCGTTCGACGACCTCAACCCCCAGGCACCGGTCCACACGCTCGTGATCCCCAAGAAGCACTACAGCGACATCGCCGACAACGTGCCTGCCGAGACCATGGGCGCCATGGCCCACGCCATCCAGGAGGTCGCCAAGGCCAAGGGCCTGGAGGACGGTTTCCGCGTCATCTCCAACAAGGGCGTTAACGCCGGTCAGACCGTCATGCACTTCCACATGCACGTCCTCGGTGGCAAAAACCTGGGCGAGAACCTCATCTGAGGGCGCGTAGCCCGTCGACTTGGCTGCCTTTGGAGTAACCTATGCAGCTTTCTCAACTCGAATACCTTCAAGCGGTAGCGAACTACGGCGGCGTGCGCAAAGCGGCTCGCGCCGTTCACGTGAGCCCACAGGCCGTTTCGTCGGCAATCAAAAAGTTGGAATCTGAGTATCAGATTGTTTTGCTCGACCGATCGGCGGGGGAGGCTGTTTTGTCTCCGGCGGGCAGAGAATTTGCGCGTCGTGCACGCGTGATCCTGGCACAAGTCGACGATCTCAAAAAGTACGCTCAATCGGGGAACGGCGGCGTTTCGCCCGACGGCCACTTCCGTCTTTACGCCCCCTGTCTTCACGGGCGGGGGCGTCTTTTTTCCGAAAACTGGTACGACTCGTTTGAAAGCTTGCACCCCCAGATTCACCTTGATGTTTGGCATCAGCCAACGGCCACATGCTTTGAATCACTTGTGCTTGGCATTTCGGATGCGGCCATCTCATTTGAGGAACCAAGGGATAGTGTCCTTTCTTCGAAATACTTGGGTGAAAAGGAGCTCAAGGTTCTTTCGTGTCCAGCGGGTCATCAATCTGTGGGTGCTATGACCGTTCGTGAGTTGCTGGGCGGCAGGCTGGCTGTTCCCATTAATTTGTCACCCTGTCTCAATGCAATCAACCAATGTCCCGAGGCTCAGCTGGTTAATTTCCGCTTCCGCGACGTCGAATACGAAAACAGGGCGCAGACTGAGTTTCTTCAAGCCGGGGGATTGATATTGAGTTTTTCTGGCTCTTCTCTCGCAACAGATGGACTGGAAGTGAGCGAGTGCTCCATTGAAGGCTCGCATGACGTGGCCTTGCCCATCTATTTTTGCTATCGACAAAATGCCTGGACCGATCGACACCAGACGGTATTTCTTCACCTATTGCGTCATCTCGCTTCGTGAGGCCATTTGGCCTCGTGGCGTCAAGTGAATGTTGACGCCTTGTAACACATGACTGACGGCTTTGCCCTCATGCTTTTCCAAGATTTCGGTTTGGGCTATTGGCTCTTGGAGGGCGGAGCATGAAAAACCGTACGGTTTTGCTTTATATGACGTTCGTTTTTCTGTCGAACTTCAGCACCATTTTGTATTTTCTGACGGTTTACCTTGAATTCGTCGGATTCTCGATGGTAGCGATTTCTAGCATGATGATTGCATACCAAGTGAGTAAGTTCATTCTTGAGGTTCCTACTGGTTATATTGCTGACAGGTTTGGACGAAAGACAAGCGGTCTCGTTGGCGTCGTGGGAATGCTTGGATACTACGCCGCCCTACTTTTCGCCCGTTCTCCTCTGCTTTTAATCGGCGCGTTTGCTCTCAAAGGATTTGCAGTTGCATGTGTGAGCGGATCCATAGAAGCGATCTACATTGACAGCGTCTCTCAGGACCAGCTCGTAAGACTTAATGTCGTTGAGCGATTTGTTTTCTATGCCTCTTATGCCATCTCCGCTTGCGTGGGCGGTTTCATTTCGTCTGTCGGTGCATATCTCATTGGTCTTTCGGCAGATATCATCGCAATGGTGTTGACGTTGGTTGTCGTTGCCTGCATTCCTGAGATGCGAAGAGGGGACACTGCAGCGACACCTAAGCGTGGAATTAGCCCGAAGATGATCGGTGCCGCTATTGCGCGTAACGGCATTCTTCGTTCAGCGTTCATCATGGACTGCTCTCAGGCATTTGCTTTTGTCACCCTGGAAGACTTTTTCTCACTGCTGCTTGCGGGTCGCGGAATGAATGCCGTCGCTTCGGGTGTGACCATTGCGGTCCAGCTCCTTGCCTCGGCTTCCATGGGGCTTATTGTGCCGAGTGTGATTGCTCATGTCGACAAGGGCCGCTTTGCGCGTATTTGCGGCATCGTGCGCCTTTTCCTGACTGCTCTGTTTTTGATTCCCTTTACTCCGGTCTATTTGCTGCCCGTGTTCTATGTACTGCAGACGGTTGCTTACTCGTTATTTGCTCCAATTAAATACTCAATTTTTCAAAATGCTGTCGATTCTTCGATGCGCTGTTCGCTGATTTCGGTCCAAAGCCAGATGGTGGCGGTGGGTGCCATCCTTTTCTATCTGTTCAATGCAGCGTTGAGCAGCATCGCGGGTATTCGAGTCATATTGCTTGTAGCGCTCGGGATATCTTCTTTGGTGTATATCCCCGCGCTATTTCGTCTTACAAGTCAAAGGGCGTGAGTATTTGGGCACCGATAACTTATATATCAACGCAATAAACCCGAGCGCGAGGGCGTTTGGGTTTATTATTGAAGCGTATGTAACCTGGCGGCGCCACACCGCCTGTTAGTAGGGAGACACATGAACGTTCTGGTCGTCAACGCAGGATCTTCGACGCTTAAGTATCAGGTCATCGATACCAAGTCCCACAAGGTGTCCGCAAAGGGCTCCTGCGAGCGCGTCTGCTTTACCGGCGGTACCTTCACCCACGCTGCCAACGGTTCCAAGAAGGTGACCGAGAACATCGAGTTCCCCGACCACAAGGTCGCCATCGAGGTCGTCCTGAAGGACCTCGAGGCCAACGGCGTCAAGATCGAGGGTATCGGCCACCGTATCGTTCAGGGTGGTTGGTACTTCGGCGATTCCTCCCTCGTCGACGAGGACGTTCTCGCCAAGATCCGCGAGGTCGCTCCGCTCGCCCCGCTGCACAACAACCCCGAGGCCAACGTTATCGAGTACTGCCTGGAGCAGTATCCCGATCTGCCCAACGTCACGGTCTACGACACCGCCTTCCACTTCAACATGCCCGAGGTCGCCAAGACCTACGCCCTGCCCAAGGACGTCTGCGACAAGCTGCACATCCGTAAGTACGGCGCCCACGGCACCAGCTACCGCTACATCTCCAAGAAGGTTGCCGAGATGACCAACGGCGAGGCTCGCAAGGTCGTCGTGTGCCACATCGGTTCCGGCGCTTCCCTGTGCGCCATCGAGGACGGCAAGTGCATGGACACCACCATGGGCTTGACGCCGCTCGACGGTGTCATGATGGGCACCCGCTGCGGCTCCATCGACCCTGCTACCGTGTGCTACCTGCAGCGCGAAGGCGGCTACACCTTCGACGAGGTCGACGAGATGATGAACAAGAAGTCCGGCCTTTTGGCTGTGACCGGCGGCAAGACCAACGACTGCCGCAACGTTGAGGAGCTCGCCGCTGCCGGTGACCCCGAGGCTCAGCTCGCCTTCGATATGTTCGTCTACAAGATTGCCGCCAAGGCCGCCGAGATGGCCACTTCCATGTGCGGCATGGACACCCTGGTCTTTACCGCCGGCATCGGCGAGCACGCTCCGGCTGTCCGCGCTGGCGTGGCCGACCGTCTGGCCTTTATGGGCGTCAAGATGGACCATGCCCGCAACGCCCTGCGCGGCGACGGCGCTTGGTGCCTGTCCGCCAAGGATTCCAAGGTCAAGATCTTCGTCATCCCCACGGATGAAGAGTTCATGATCGCCTCCGACGTCGAGCGCATCGTCAGCGGCAAGTAATTGATGCAAGGGGAGGGGACTGGATGGCCTTGTGCCGTTCAGCCCCCTTTTATGCTCTTTGGGCGAAGAGTTTAATAGTTATTTATTGAATTCTGATAACTTCTTATTAAGGGTACGGTCGCCTTATAGGTTTGCTGACCGTACTGTAATCACGAAGGAGTCTCATGAACGTACTTGTTGTCAACGCCGGCAGCTCGAGCCTTAAATATCAGCTTTTGGATACCGATACCCGCGAGGTTTTCGCCAAGGGCAATTGCGAGCGTATCGGATCGGAGATGGGCATCTTTGGTCACTCCGAGAACGGTGGCACCAAGCAGACCGAGGAGGTTCCCTTCCCCGATCATCGCTCTGCTATCGCTCGCGTGCTCGAGGAGCTCGAGAAGACCGACTTTACGATTGATGGCATTGGGCATCGTATCGTTCAGGGCGGCTGGCACTTCGATGATTCCGCAGTCGTTGACGACGAGGTCATGGCTAAGATCCTTGAGGTGGCCCCGCTCGCTCCGCTGCACAATTACGGCGAGGCGGCGGCAATCGAATATTGCCGCGAGAAGTATCCGGAGCTGCCCAACGTGGCCGTCTTCGACACCTCGTTCCACATGACCATGCCCGAGGTCGCCTACACCTACGCCCTGCCCAAGGACGTGTGCGACAAGTACCACGTGCGCAAGTACGGCGCGCACGGTACTAGCCACCGTTACGAGTGGATGATGGCCAAGGAAATCCTGGGCTCGCGCTGCCATCGCCTGCTTTCGTGCCATCTGGGCAACGGTGCTTCGCTTGCCGCCATTGAGGACGGTGTGTGCCGCGATACCACGATGGGCCTCACGCCGCTTGACGGCCTGATGATGGGTACCCGTTGCGGTTCCATCGACCCGGCCACCGTGTGCTACCTGCAGCGCGAGGGCGGCTACAGTTACCAGGAAGTCGACGACATGATGAACAAGCAGTCCGGTCTGCTTGCCATCTCGGGCATCTCCAACGATGCCCGCGACATCCGTACGCGCGCCTCCGAGGGTGACGAGCGCTGCCTGCTCGCCTTCGATATGTTCGCCTATAAGGCCATGCAGCAGGCCGGCTCCATGATCGCCTCCATGGCGGGCGTGGACACCATTACCTTTACCGCCGGCATCGGCGAGAACGACTGGTCGATCCGCAAGGCCTTCTGCGACTGCTTTGAGTGGCTGGGCGTGCGCATCGACAACAACAAGAACCGCGAGGCCGTGGGCAACGGCCCGCAGGTCATCAGCGCCGCCGGCTCTTCCGTCACGGTCATGGTCATCCCCACCGACGAGGAATACATGATCGCCCACGACGTCGAGCGCCTGACCAAGAACAACTAACGCATTCGTCTGTAATTGACAAAAAGGCCTCCAGAGCAACAGCTCCGGAGGCCTTTCTACTAGCAGGCGGAAATTCCAGTCCCAAAGTGATTGTCACCAGCAACGCCTGCGCTCCCAACAACGGTACCCGATCATTCAGATTCTCAGCCCCAGCTCGTAGCCAAGCCGCCGTCCACTCCAGATGCCCTGAATGCCACGTGGCGGTAGAAGGCCGTACGGGCTAACCCCTGAAAACAATCCGCAGACCAGAAACGCCCCCGTTCGTAGCTCCGGAGGAGCAGAACGGGAGCGTTTCATTGGTCGAGGACGTTTTCAGGGGTTAACCCGTACGGCCTTCGGGCGAGTGCGTACGCTACTCAGCCATCTGAGCCTGGACGGCGGTGATGGCCACGACACCCACGATGTCGTCGGCAGAGCAGCCGCGCGAAAGGTCGTTGACCGGCTTGGCGATGCCCTGCAGGATGGGGCCGTAGGCGTCAGCGCCAGCGAAGCGCTGGACCAGCTTGTAGCCGATGTTGCCTGCCTCGAGGTCGGGGAATACCAGCACGTTGGCCTTACCGGCGACGGAGGAGCCGGGAGCCTTGAGCTGGGCGACGGTGGGGACGATAGCGGCATCGAGCTGCAGGTCGCCGTCGATGGCGAGCTCGGGAGCCTTCTCCTTGCAGAACTTCACAGCCTCCTGGACCTTCTTGGCGACCTCGCCACCGGCGGAGCCCATGGTGGAGTAGGAGAGCATGGCCACGTGCGGTTCAACATTGCCCATGAAGGTGGACCAGGAGTGGGCCGAGGCGATGGCGATCTCGGAGAGCTCGTCGGAGGACGGGTTGATGTTGAGGCCGCAGTCGGCAAAAATCAGCGTGCCGTCAGTACCGAACTGCGGAGTGTCGGTGCACATCACGAAGAAGGCCGAGACCAGCTTGGTGCCCGGGGCGGTCTTGAGGATCTGCAGCGCGGGGCGCAGGGTGTCGGCGGTGGAGTGGCAGGCGCCGGAGACCAGGCCGTCGGCATCGCCCATCTTGACCATCATGGTGCCAAAGTAGGTGGCGTCCATCACCTGGGCGCGAGCCTGCTCGATGGTGACACCCTTCTTGGCGCGGAGCTCGGCAAACTTCTGCGCGTACTCCTCGTGCTTCTCGGCATTGCGCGGGTCGATGACGGTAGCGCCGGGAACGTCGATCTCGTCGGGGTTGCCCAGGATGACGATCTTTGCCAGGCCCTCCTCGATGATCTTGGTGGCGGCGACGATGGTGCGCGGGTCCTCGCCCTCGGGCAGGACGATGGTCTTAAGGTCGGCCTTGGCGGCAGACTTCATACGGTTTAGGAAATCGCTCATGTTACTCCTTACAAGCGTTTCGCTAAGCTCCAGGCGCCCGGCTGTACACGAATAAACCCGCTGCTAGCGGGTTTACCTTTCAATAATGTACGCCGCGGTGCTTGAGCTTTCCTTGTGTGGCAAGCTCATTATAGGACGCATTAGCGCTATAATCGCTCTGATAAATATGTCTCGACGTATGTTCGAGAAAAAGCCCAGTTAAAAAGCACGTGGCTTTTGACAAGGAGTATCGATGCAGATTACCTCAGGCCTGCCTGAAGGCTTTAATGCCGGTGCGTACGACATGATCGTTGTCGGCGCCGGTTATGCCGGTGCCGTTTGCGCCCGCCGTCTTGCCGAAACCATCGGCTATCGTGTCGCCGTTTTGGAGCGCCGTAGCCACATTGCGGGCAATGCCTTCGACTGCACTGACGAGGCGGGAATCCTTGTCCACGAGTATGGCCCGCACATCTACCATACCTTTAACGAGCGCGTGCATAACTTCCTGTCGCGCTTTACCAAGTGGACGGACTACCAGCACAAGGTGCTCGCAAACATCAACGGTACCCTTATGCCCGTGCCCTTTAACCATGCGAGCCTTAAGCTTGCCTTTGGCGATGAGCGCGGCGGGGAACTGTACCAAAAGCTCGTGGAGACCTTTGGCAAGGACGTCAAGGTGCCCATTATGGAGCTGCGCAAGAAGAACGACCCGGATCTTGCCGAGGTCGCCGATTATGTCTATGAGAACGTCTTTTTGCATTACACCATGAAGCAGTGGGGCCAGACGCCCGATCAGATCGACCCCTCGATCACCGGCCGCGTTCCCGTCTTTGTGGGCGATGACGATCGCTACTTCCCGCAGGCTCCTTTCCAGGGCATGCCGCAGGACGGCTATACCGCGCTGTTCGAGCATATGCTCGATCACGATCTGATCGACGTATTCTGCGACGTGGACGCCCGTGACCTCTTTGAAATCGACGAGACCACCGTCAAGATCGACGGCAAGGTCTATGGTGGCGAGATCGTCTACACCGGTCCACTCGACGAGCTGTTCAACCTCGACCTGGGCGCGCTGCCGTACCGCACGCTCGATATGAAGTTCGAGACGCTCGATATGGACCAGTTCCAGCCTGTGGGCACCGTCAACTACACCACGAGCGAGGACTACACGCGTATCACCGAGTTCAAGAACATGACCGGTCAGGTCTTGCCCGGCAAGACCACCATCATGAAGGAGTACTCCAAAGCCTATACGCCCGGCTCGGGTGAGACGCCGTACTACGCCATTCTTGAGCCCGAGAACCGTGAGCTCTACGAGCGCTATCTTGAGCGCGTCCAGAACCTTACGAACTTCCACCCGGTGGGTCGTCTGGCCGAGTATCGTTACTACGATATGGACGCCGTGACCAATTCCGCCCTCGATCTTTCGGATGAGATTATCGCCTGCCATGCATAAAGTCATAACATTCGGTATTCCCTCGTATAACGCCGCCAAGGACATGGACCATTGCATCACCTCCATCTTGGAGGGGAGCAATTACGCCACCGATATCGAGATTATCGTGGTGGACGACGGCTCCAAGGACGAGACGGCCGCCAAGGCCGACGAGTGGGAGGCCCGTTATCCTGGAATCATCCGCGCGGTGCACCAGGAGAACGGCGGCCACGGTATTGCCGTCCTTTCGGGTCTGCGCGAGGCGCAGGGCACCTACTACAAGGTTGTCGACTCGGACGACTGGCTCGACGGTGCGGCGCTTTCGACTATGCTGTCGATTCTGCGTGGCTTTGAGGAGCGCGACCAGCGCGTCGACCTGTTTATCTCGAACTACGTGTACGAGAAGGTTTACGAGGGCACGCATACCGCTATTGGCTACAAGTTTGCCCTGCCGCGAAAAAAGATTTTCTCTTGGGACCAGATCGGACACTTCCGTCCCGATCAGAACCTGCTCATGCACAGCCTGTGCTATCGCACCGATGTACTGCGCGAGTCCAATCTGCCCATGCCGGCACACACGTTTTACGTGGATAACATCTACGCATACGTGCCGCTGCCGCGCTGCAAGACCATGTACTACGCCGACATCGACCTCTATCGCTACTTTATCGGTCGCGAGGGCCAGAGCGTCAATGAGGCCACGATGGTCAAGCGCCTGGGTCAGCAGTTCCGCGTAACGCGCATCATGATGGAATCGTTCCACCTGTACCAGGACGTTGAGTCCTCGCGTCTGCGTTCGTACATGATGGGCTACTTCACCATGATGATGGCGATTTGCTCGGTGCTCACCAAGCTTTCCGAGGAAGATTGTGCCGATGAGCGCCTGAAGACGCTGTGGAAGGACCTGAAGGAGTACGACGAGCGCATGTATCGTCGCGCTCGCTACGGCGTGGTCGGATTCTTTACCAACCTGCGTGGACGGGCCGGAGACAAAACTACACTCGGCCTATACCATCTTGCCTCAAAGATCTTCAAATTCAACTAACTGTTGAGTAATCGCTGCTGATAGGTTGACTGGGCCCCTTGGCCTTTAGTTTGCTACTGCGAACAGTCCTGCTCGCACGGAAAGCACATTAAGTGCTTTCCGGCTCGTGCGGAACTTGTATCAAACTAAAGGCTAAGGGGCCTCTGCTATAAGAATCGATTGTCAGATAGGTGAATTTGAAGATCTTCGACGCGCGGTACACAGGGGCCTGGGCTGAAAAGATCTTAGTTGGTAGTCGGTCGGGGACGGGCGGGCATTACGTTTGTCGCGAGTTCCGCATGCAAAGAAGGCCACTTAATGTGGCCTTCGTCTTGCATGGGACTGTAGAGCAGCAAACATAACCAAGACCCACCGGGCAACCGGTCGAGTAAGGTTACTTCGCGGCACCCGGGATTCCGTGGGAGGTTTTGGCGGTTTTGGCTCCGTTTACGATGGCGGTTTGCAAAGCCCTTACGGCGAGCATGCCCAACAGGTCCAAGGGAACGGCGGCGCTTGTCTGAGCGTCTAGTTTGCCGCTGGCGAGGGTGTAGATGGTGTCACCGTCGTTCGTGGTGTGCGTGGGGCGGATGGCGTGCGCATAGGCGTCTGCGGCCATCTGGGAGACCTTGGTGGCCTGAGCCTTGGTGAGCTCAACGTTGGTGACGATGCAGCTGATGGTGGTGTTGGTGCGGTCGAGTGGCATTTGCATGGAGCCGGCGGCGGCAAAGGCTGCGAGCTCCATGTCGACGATCTGGTCGCTATCGGCTGCGGCGCGCATGCCAGCGACCCATTCACCGGTGAAGGGGTCGACGATATTGCCGCAGGCGTTGACCGAGACCACGGCACCCACCTTAACAGGGCCGAGTGCCACGGCGGCAGCGCCTAGGCCGGCCTTCATGCAGGTGGCGGGGCCCATGAGCTTACCTACGGTGGCACCGGTGCCGGCACCTACATTGCCCTGCTCGAGCGTGGTGGGGGTGTTGTCGAGTGCTTCGCGCACGGCGGAGATGCCAGCCTCAATGTCGGGGCGTACGGTGGGGTCGCCAAAGGCGAGGTCGAAGATGCAGCTAGAGCACACGATGGGCACCTGCGTGGGGCCGACGGGCAAGCCGATGCCGCGGCTCTCGAGCTCGCGGGCGACGCCGCTCGCGGCCTCCAGACCAAAGGCTGATCCGCCCGAAAGGCAGACGGCGTGGACCTTGTCCACGGTGTTCTCGGGACGCAGCAGGTCGGTCTCGCGCGATGCCGGGGCACCGCCGCGAACGTCAACACCGCCGGTGGCGCCCTCGGGTGCCACGATTACGGTGCAACCGGTGCCGGCCTCCTCGTCCGTATAGTTGCCAAAGCAAAAGCCATCGACATCGCAAACGTCAATGGCCTCAAGCAGTGTATCCATGTTTTACTCCTATCGGTTTTCCGCCGGGCCTTATGCCCGGTCGGGATCCGTACGGTACGCCGAAATTGTAGGCGCTGGGGGATACCCAGCGCCAGATGCAATTACGATAGTTTTTGAATCGCACGCGCGACGCGAGCGATGGGCAGGCCCACCACGTTGTAGAAGTCGCCCGAAATATCATGCACGAGCATGCGCCCGCCGACGCCCTGAATGCCGTAGGCGCCTGCCTTGTCCATGGGCTCGCCTGAGGCGACGTAGCGCTCAATCTGCTCGTCGGTGAGCTCATAGAACGTCACGTCGGTCACATCGACAAACGACAGGCTCTCGGCGGCGTGCGGGGCTGTGGCGTCTCCGGCTCTAACGATGCAGACGCCGGTTGCGACCTGGTGCGTGCGCCCCGAGAGCTCGTGGAGCATGGTGCGGGCTTCATCCTCGTTTGCCGGCTTGCCCAAAAGCTTGCCATCGAAGGTGACGATGGTGTCGGCCGCGATGGTCAACTCATTGGGCTCGGCGTGCTCGGCGGCAACGGCGGCAGCCTTAGCGCGAGCTAAGCGCTCGACAAGCGTAAGCGGGGTTTCGTCATCAAAAGGAGTCTCGTCGATGTCAGCGGGAATGACGCGGATGTCGTAGCCCGCTTCGCGCATCAACTCGATGCGGCGCGGTGATTGCGAAGCCAAAATCATAGCTGAATGCCCTCGGCAACCTTCTCGACAGCCTTGTCGCCGGCGAGCGTACGCAGCAGCTCAAGCGCAAAGGGGAGTGACTGGGCCATGCCGCTGGCGGTGATGATGTTGCCGTCGTGCGTGACCTTGTCGCCGGTATAGGCGCCCTCGGGGAAACTCTTCTCAAAGCCGGGGAAGCACGTGGCGTGGCGTCCCTCGAGCAGGTCAAGCTCGCCCAGGATAAACGGGGCAGCGCAGATGGCGGCAACATGCTTGGTCGCGGCGAACTCGCAGACTACGTTGCAGACGCGCTGGTCGGCGCGCAGGTTGGTAGCGCCGGGCAGACCGCCGGGCAGCACGACGCAGTCATACTCGTCAAAGTTGATCTCGTCAAAGAGCGCATCGCAAGTTACGGGAATCTGCAGCGAGCTTACGACCTCGCGCGTGGGCATGATCGAGACGAGCGTGGCGCGCACGCCGCCGCGACGCATGACATCGACCATGGTCAGGCATTCAATCGTTTCAAAGCCATCGGCGGCAAGAACGGCAACGCTGGGCATAAGGGTTCCTTTCATAGGGCGGCATACAATTAGCCGTCTTATACCCCGAAGACCTCCGCTTGCCACGCCCCATTCCCCAATGATTTTGATCCCCGCCCCAGAAAATCATGCAGGGTGGATGGGTGTTGCGCACTAGGAGGGGCTTGCGGCGCGGCGATAAAATCTCGGCATCCGTCATCTTTCGCAACATGAGGAGCTGATTTGCGATGATAGGCCTTAGGGTATCCGATCTTCTCGTTTTGCTAGTTGTGTTTGGTGGTGTCGCGGCTGTTGCCTTTGCCGTTATCTTGAACAAGGAATCGTCGAATAAGCCTCAGCCTCCGCAGTCCAATTCGTACCAGCAAATGCCTCCTGTGCAACAGGTCCCGCCGACGCAGCAGGTGCCGACGGCAATCGATGATGCTCAGCCAGTTGAGTCCGCTCATTTTTGCCCACAGTGTGGCTCAATGTTGGAGGCAAACGCATCCTTCTGCCAAAACTGCGGCGCTCCTGTCAACCATCAGTGATTTTTCTGGGGCGGGGATTAAATAATCATTCGGTACACAATGATTATTTAATCCCGCCCCATTTTCATCAGGTGTTACCGACTTTTTTATTCGCCGGAATTGTTGCGCAACAGATTTTGCTTTTTCGGGCTTAGCGTAGTCTCAGCTCATATTCACCTCTCGACTGAAAGGGGCAACCATGCCAAGAACAAGAAAAATGAAATGGGGGGGGGCTTCTAATAGCCGGCCTGGCGCTGGCTGCTAGCCTTATTGTCGCGCCGCTGGGCGCCTACGCTGCCGACGTCCCCACGCCGGAATTCAAAGAAACATATACGGTGGAAAGCGCTGAGCGTGTTGTGTGCCGATCTTTATCGGGGAAGTACATCGTCTTTAACGAGGATAATAATGGTGACCCCGGTGATTATGGAACGGTTTTAAACGTTGAAGACGGAACGCAGAAGCGTGTCAAAATGTCCCTCGAGAACAGCTGGGATGGCTACTGCTGCTTCTCTTCCGATGAAAAGACGTTATATGCGTACGACGAGGATAGCCTGTCGGTTACCGCCTATGATTTGAGTTCAAATAAATCAAAGACTTATAAGCTTGGAAGTTCCGTTATTGCAGATGGCGGTGCGCATCGTTTTCAGCTGTCTGAAGACGGAAAATCATTTCTATTTCTTTCGGGATCTCGATCGATTCAGTTTTGCAAGTACAATTTCGAAAAAGATGAGATTGAGGAGCAATTTGCTATAGATGGTGAAACTCTTGGCGTTGAGCCCTCTTTTGAGGTAATGCGAGACGATGTAATACGAGACGACTACTGGCTGTCTTCGGATGGTATGTACGGATACATAGTGTTCGATGGGTCTGAAGATGGCAAAAGTTGCAATAAAATAGTTACCTATGACTTGGGCACAGCTTCGATTGCCAATATCGTTAGCGTTGAACTGGATACGGAAAGCAGTTATGGAGCCGTCTATCCTTTGGGCCTTTGTTTTTCCGGCATTCCAATTACTTCGGACAAAGGCACCGTCCTTAACAACGGCGCTCTGTTGTCGAAGAATGGAGAAATGACAAATGATGCTGTCTGCGGTCTTTCAGAGCCTGACTACCCGAATGAAGATGATGGCATTTGCTCGGTTAATTCGAGCGGCTCATTGGCTTTAATTGCGCAGGGTAATGATACTTCTTCTGACGAAGTCGCGGTATATGATTGTGCTTCGGGCAAGCAGGGGGAGAAAGTAAAGCCGTCTAGTCCGGTTGGCGCTTATGGTTCATTGTCCAATGATGGTCGATATGTGCTCGGAATTGATAATAATGACAAGATGGTATTGCTTGATTTAAATAAGAACGTTGCTTCTAAGACGCCTTTAAAGAGCGGAGGCAGGCTCTGGTTTGCTGATGACGATACGCTGGTTTGTAGTATGGGTCATGCTGAAAAGGGCATTCGGGTTGATGTGTACAAGTCGAACATTGCGCGAAGTCCTCTAAAAACAGCGTTATCTGAAAAGGCAGAAGAGTCTTTCTTGCACAGTCCTGTTATTATCGGCGCAATTGCCGTTGCATTGGCTGTTGTCGTTATCGTCGTCGTATTTGTCGTCCGAAGGAAGATGGCGTCTTGCGTAGCCACTGATTCTCAGGCGGTCCCTCCGAGATCCGCTTCCGACTCGCATCTTAGCCCTTTGCGCCAGCAGGGCTCGCCTCGGTTTAATGGCGCGCAGCAATTCCAGCAGGCTGCAACCCCTATGGATGGGCCGCACTTCTGTGCTTCATGTGGCACTCCGCTTGTTCCCGATGCAAAGTTCTGTCCTCATTGCGGCACCCCGATAAAACGTTAACTGCGATACCGTGCCAACGCGCATAGTTAAACAAAAAGCCCAGCTGACTGCATTATGAAAATGTAATCAGCTGGGTCATTGTTTGGTGGCTTGTACCGCTTTCCAGTCTCGTCGGTTTCGACTTGCACGACAAAAAGGAGGCGGGGTTAAACCATCGAGCATCGAATGATTATCTAATCCCCATTTCTCATAAAATCATGCGGTTAGTTGCGCTTGAGGTGGACGACGGTTTCGCAGTGGAAGGTTTGCGGGAATAGGTCGACCGGCGTGATCTTGACGGGGGAGAAGGTGCCCTCCTCGACAAAGCGCTTGAGGTCGCGGGCCAGAGTTGCCGGGTCGCAGCTCACGTAGGCGACATCACGGGCACTCGTGCTCGCGATGAGGTCGATCGCCTCGGGCGCCAAGCCCGCACGCGGCGGATCGACTACCAAGACGTCGGCGTCTTGGTCGGGGAACTCGCGCACCGCATCGCCGCCGATGACGTCGACGTTATCGAGTTTGTTAATCTCCAGGTTACGGCGCAGGTCGCGCACGGCCGGGCCATAGGCTTCGACGGCGGCGACAAAATCGCAGCGGCGGGCGAGCGGTAGGGTAAAGGTGCCGGCACCGCAGTACAGGTCCACGGCCAGCTCGTCTTCCTGCGGGTCGAGGGCGTCCATAACGAGCTCAATCAAAATCTCGGCGCCCTTGGTATTGACCTGGAAAAACGACGGGGCAGATAAGCGCATCTGGCCTTCGGCGATTTTCTCGGTCCATGAGCCCTCGCCGGCGAGCATCTCGACTTTGGAGACACGGCGGGCTTTCTTTTCGCCCTTGCTCATCACACGCACGATGCTCGTGGGATGAGTGGCGTCCGCCAGCACGCGGGAGACCTGCGAGCGCGGAAAAGAGCCTGTGGGCGTCCAGAGTGCGACCTCGAGTGCCTTAGTGCGGCGCGATGCGCGAATGCCCACGCGTTCGAGCCCCAAGTCATGGCTCCCGCTCAGATAGTTGAGTGCGCCGACGACCGATTTGAGCGCCTTGGGAAAACGCTTATCGAACAGCGGGCACGCATCGACGGTCACGATTTTGCTGGGGTCGACACCGTGCATGCCAAGGCGCACGCGACCGTTGACGACGGTCGGTTCGAGCTCGATTTTATTGCGGTAGCCCCAGTCGTCCTTGGTGTGGCGGATGGGCTGCACCAACTCATCGACTTGCTCAGGAGCGAACTTGCCGATGCGCTCGAGCGTGGAGCGCAGGTTTTGCTCCTTGGCGGCGAGCTGTGCCGTGCGTGATAGATTGCCCCACGAGCAGCCGCCGCAGATGCCCACGAAGGGGCAGGGAGGCTGAATGCGATCGGGGCTTGGCTCCAGAATCTCGGTGGTGCGGGCGCGCATGAACGACTTACCGTCCTGTACGACCTCGGCCTCGACGGTGTCGCCTGCCACGGCGCCCTGCACAAAGACGGCTTTACCGTTGTCGGCGTGCGCCAGACCGTCGGCGCCGTAGGTCATCGATTCTATAGTGAGCTTCATATCCCTGCCTGTCATTCGCGTTGTTGTTCGCACCATGGTAGCAGGGAAAAGCGCCCCGCATCCGAGGCTTTCCTCAAATGCGGGGCGCTTCTACAAACTGCTTCTACAAACGACTATTTCGTCTTGCCGGTAATGAGCGTCTTAAGACCCAGGCCAATCAGGCCCAGGCCCATGCGCACGCGGCCGGGGCGATGGCGCTCGATGGCCTTGGTCTTGCCGGCGGGCTTATCGCGACGGGCGCTCGTCTCGGGTGCGGGCTTGGCCGTCTGCGGCTCGGGCTGAGGTGCAGGCGCAGGCTCGGGCTCAATGACGGTCGCCTGGACCTTCTGAACCTCGGGCGTGGCCGGCTGCGGCTCAGGAGCAGGGGCGGGGGCGGGCTTTGCCTCGGCGGCGGCCTCGGCGTTGCGATAGGCACGCTCCAGCAGAGCTTCCTGTGAGTTGAAGGGCCTCTCGCCCTCGTGGCGCTCGACGGGAACCCAGGTGCCGTCGCTCGTGAGGCTGCGGGCCTTCACGTTGTCGCGCAGCTGCATGCCCATGTATTCGTGCACCAGGGCGCGGCAGGTGGGGTCGAGCACGGGGAAGGCGATCTCCACGCGGTGCTCGGTGTTGCGCGTCATCATGTCGGCCGAGCTCAGATAGATCATGTCCGAGTCCACGCCAAAGGCGTAAACGCGCGCATGCTCCAAAAAGCGTCCGACGATAGAACGGACATGCACGTTCTCGGTCTTGCCCGGAACGCCCGGCTTGAGGCACGAGATGCCGCGGATGATCATGTCCACGCGGACTCCTGCGCACGATGCCTCGGCGATCTTGTCGATGACCTCGCGGTCGGTGAGCGAGTTGAGCTTAAAGAACACACGGGCGGGCTCGCCAACGAGGGCGCGCTGGATCTCGCGATCCAGGCCGCGCATGATGAGCGGCTTCAGGCCGACCGGCGCCACGCCCAGGAAGCGGTAATCGCCGCGCAGGTTGCCCAGCGCCAGGTTGCGGAAGAACAAGTTGGCGTCCTCGCCGATGCCGGGATGCGCGGTCATGAGCATAAAGTCGCTGTAGAGCTTGGCCGTCTTCTCGTTAAAGTTGCCGGTACCCAAAAGCGTCAGACGGGTAAGCGCCATGCCCTCGCGATAGGTGAGCTGGCAGATCTTGGAGTGGCACTTAAAGCCCTCGGAGCCGTAGATGACGGTGCAGCCTGCCTCTTCCAGACGCTCGGCCCACTCGATGTTGTTCTGCTCGTCGAAGCGGGCGCGGAGCTCCATGAGCACCGTGACCTCTTTGCCGTTTTCGGCGGCATCGATCAGCGACTCGCACAGGCGGCTCTGCTTGGCCACACGGTAGAGCGTGATGCGCAGTGAGATGCACTCGGGGTCGTAGGCGGCCTCGTGCACCAGATCCAGGAAGGGGTTCATGGCCTCATAGGGATAAAAGAGCAGCTTGTCGTGCTGAAGTACCTGCTCGCGGATGGAGCGGGTCATATCGATGGTGGGGTTGGGCTGCGGCTTAAACGGCGTAAAGAGGAGCTCGTTGCGCAAGTGCTCGGGTATTTTGCCCTCGATGCCAAAGACATAGCCCAGGTTGAGTGGGATATCGCAGGTAAAGACCGAGCGACGTGAGAGCTCGAGCGCCTTGCGGATAGTCTTGAGCGTTGGCTTTTCGAGCGAGCCCGATACGGCGAGCACCACCGGCTGCAGGCGCAGGCGCTTCTTGAGGATGCGCTTCATATGCTGGCGGTAGTCCTCTTCCTCCTCGAGGCCCTCGCCGTCCGGATCGATATCGGCGTTGCGGGTGACGCGGATGAGTGCGCGGTCGAGCGGCTTATAGGAGCCAAAGCAGCTGTCCAGGCAGGCGAGGATGACGTCCTCGAGCAGAATATAGGAGTAGGTGCCGGTGGGCGAGGGGATCTCGACCACGCGGTTCATCGAGGCGGGAATCTCGATCAGGCCCAGCAGGCTTTCCTCGTCGGTGACACCGTCCAGGCCACAAGCCAGATAGAGCGCGCCGTTGCGCAGGTTGGGGAAGGGGTGGCGCGGGTCGATCACCAGCGGTGAGATGACCGGCGACACATAGGCCTGGAAGTAGCGGGTGACAAAGGTGCGCTCCTCGGGCGTAAGCGAATTGATGCGGGCGCGGTGAACGCCCAGAGTGTCGAGCTTGTCCTCGATGTTCTTAAAGATGGACTCCCAGCGGGTAAGGAGCCCGGGCATTTCGGCCATGACAGCATCGACCTGTTCGGAGGCGGTCATATTGCTCTTGTTGTCGACAGGCTGCTTTTTGAGCTCGGCAAGGTCGGACAGGCCACCCACGCGCACCATAAGGAACTCATCGAGGTTTGACTCGAAGATCGAGACGAACTTAAGGCGCTCGAACAGCGGCACGGACTCATCAAAAGCCTCGTCGAGCACGCGGTTGTCAAAGCGCAGCCAGCTGAGCTCTCGATTTTGCGTGTACGAGAAGTCGCGCGGCGGCTTGCGCAGCTTAGCGGCCTTTTGCTTCTTTTCGATTTTGCTCGGCATATGCATCTGTCCGTTCAGTCCCTACAGGGGACGGTAGCCTAACACTATTTCTTATTGTCTCAATTTAGTCGACCTATGGCGCGGACGTATCGCGCGAACGGTATCTTTACCTACTTATTACGCAGACGATCCGAAGCTCTAACGTCCGGTGCTTTGAGCAAGCGATCTATATCTTCACTCAACTGGTGAGAATGTATGAATAAGAATGATAGCAAGCTGAATATAATCGAATGTAGGTCGAATCGAGGACAAGCGTCATTTATATGCAGAAAACCGTTTTCGCTATGCAATTTTGAATCATGGATAACTTTGAATGTTCAATCTTGATTTCCTAGAAAAATAACGTTTACCTAGGAAAATCTGCTTTACGAAACTGAAGTGCATCATGGGAAATCATATGCGATATACCGTTCATCGCACTTTGCTGACCGTTCGGGGGCGAGGTGGAATTGCGGGTGGTTTTTGGATATAACTAGAGCTGTCAGCAAGCAGCGTCCCATACGGAGGGGCGCTGATACATTCGGCCAGTAAGGCCCGAAAGAAAGGTAGGAGGCCATGACGAAAGGTCTGCACGTGCCTTCCGAGATCGGCAAGCTCAGGAAGGTCTGCCTGCACCGTCCCGGCGACGAGCTCCTCAACCTGCCGCCCGA
>JAXIYS010000085.1:0-4082 GCA_036304385.1 Collinsella sp.
GATTCGAACCCCAGATGCCCTTTTGGGGCATACTCGCTTAGCAGGCGAGCACCTTCGGCCTCTCGGTCAGCTCTCCGTAACAGCCGTTCTATAGTAACCAAACAGTCGAGGATGGGCAAGAGGGAATTTGGAGCGATTCCATTTTTACCTTTCCCGTACCGCCTCCAACAAATAGTCGCGCATATACGGAATTGCAAACGAAACACAGCCGTAGCCAGCAGGCTCAATCAGTCCCGTATCGATCAGACGTTTGCGATACGACCCGACTTTATTCGCCGGCAATCCCATCTTTTTGGCAATATCACCGTTCGTAATCTCGCCGCCTTCGCATTGCGCCATCGCCGCGAGATATTGAAACTGCCGCTCCGATACCCTGCGCAGCGCGGGGGCAATCACCATGGCATTGAAACTATCAAGAGCTGCCTGGACACCCTTGCGAGCTGCCTCTTCACTCACGCTCTCCGACCCGCTGCGCGCAGCAACCTGCCAAGCGTAATATCCGACCAACTGGACCATAAAGGGATAGCCTGCCGAAGCCTTTGTTAAAAGCTCAGCAACGCCTTCGTCGAGTTCCTTGCCCGCACGCCTCATCGTATCCTCAAACGATCCGCCGACTTCAAAATCTGAAAGCCGCGTGAGTTCGATATGCTTCGCCCTCTGAAGGAACGTCAACGTATCATCCACCACCACGCCATCCACCGAGGTTGGCAAACCAGCGAATGCAAAGGCGACATTCGCCCCTTGGCGAATCAAGAGCTGCATTTCATTACCCAGCTCGCGCATTTCCTCAGTTGAGGCGTCCTGAATCTCATCGAGTGTGATGAGCAAACCACCTCGCTTCGCGGCACCGTACATCGCCTCGCCCAGATGAGAGGCTGACTTCGACAGCTCCACGGAGCCAAGGCTGACTCCTAAAATTGATGGGGAAATCGACATTGATGCAAGACGAACATTTCGCTGCAGAGCCTCGAGAATTCTGTCGCAAAAACCGGCATTTGAGGCGACGTCGACAACCTCGAATCCTTTTTTGCGCGCAAGATCGCCCAATGCGTTGAGGAGCACCGTTTTACCCGTGCCTCGGACACCCGAGATGCGCATGAGTCGATCGGGGGCACCAGGGCCATTCTCAAGAGCCTCGGCAAAGTCATCCAAAACAGCGTCGCGTCCGATAAGCTCAGGTGGATTCATGCCCGCTGTTGGCTTAAAGGGATTAATAGCTTTTGACATTCGACCTCCTCTGCCAGTTTTAACAACTTTAACAAAGTTTAGCAACTTTAGCAGAGTTTAACAGTTTTAGCAGGCTCGGCGGCTTTATGCCTTACCGATTCTGTCGGGTCCTCCCGCCCGCGCCGATACAAATAGCGCGGTGCGGCCCCTCTATACCGCCCCTACCCCAGCGAGCGGTTGAGGGAGCCGAGCTCATCGTTGCCCATGGTGCGCCACATTTGATAGATGCAGCCGCGCGCCAAGAAAAAGAAGCCGTTATCGACGAGTTGCACGGCGGCATCCGCGAGCTGATTGGTCACGGCGGGCACCGGCGGCAGCTCAAGACCTGCCTTGCGGATGGTCTCGACAGCCTCCTCAAACGTGGGCGGTTTGATGACGCCCATCTCGTTCATAAGGCCCTGCATTTCCTCCTGCGCACTGCCGCCCGACTCCTCGCCGCGCGGCACCAGGCGATAACATGCCAGCGCCAGCTCGAGCTGGTCGCAGTTCCAGTAGGCGAATGCCAGGCGATAGAACAGGTAACCGATCGAAGGCCGGTCGCTGGCAATGCGTAGGCCGTGGCGCGCCACCTCGATAATCTCGTCATAGCGCTCCAGGCGTGCCAGCACGTTGATCAGGGCAAAGTGAGACTGCATGGACGAGCGCGCCAAATCGTAGAGACGACGCACCTCGGGCAACGCACGCTCAAAGTCCTCTTGTTCGGCGTAAAAGCTGCAGATCTCGTGCTGAGCAAAATACAGCGCATCGGGAGCTCGAAGGATACGTACGGAACGGTCCTCCTCCATCACCGGCAGCACCATGCGCACCAGCTGGTTATCGCAGAACTGAGTCTGCACCGGGCCCGTCGCCAAAAGCTCGGCAACTGTACACTTGGCTTCCAGCTCCTCGACAAGGCGAGAAAAGCCCTCGAAAGCACCAGCTCGGTCAACTTTGGATTGCTCGCGCAGCTCGACGACACGGGCGACATACGGATCGCTGTCCTCCTCCATGACCTCAAGCTCGTCAGCCGTATCAGCGAGCAGTAAATCGCGAAGCGCAGGCGGCAATGGACGATGGTCATCGCGTGGTCGGGCGTGAACCTCTGCAGGCTCAATCATGTCCGGAGCATCTGCCTCATATGCCTCGAGCAAATGCTTGCAGGGCATGTCGTCCATATCCATGCTCTCAAGATCCTTGGCGACAGAAACGCAATCGGCCAGATAGGCCGCACGGCCAAAGGAATACGTTTCGACAACGCGCTCGCCCTGCTCGCCGTCGGGAGCCGCAATCTGCACGTAGCAGCGCGTGATGCGAGTGCCCGAAGCAAAGCAAGCCGCCGCCAGTGTAAGCGCGATACGCGCATCGTGCTCAGTGGCCCATGCCGTGCGCTTAGGCTCATCCACCTCGCGCCAGGCGTCATCTTGAGCATCGTATTCGCGCTGCGGCATAGCATCGACAACCGTGCGGCCAAATCGCACCAGCACGATGCCCTCGGCGATGTTCGCTCGATAGGTGTAATCGAGCCGCGTGACCACGTTGAGCGCTTCTACGAGACGTGCAAAGCGAGTGCGAACGTCCCACTCGCCACCCGGCTGGCACGCAACCGTCCCCGGCTTGGCCCACGGGTTGTCATTCGACAGCGTTTCGAGCAAGCGAGGAACGTCGTTTGTCGTCTTGCTGATATGCCATAGGTCAAAGAGCGAGCAGCCCTCAAAGCTTGGCGACGAGGCAACGGGGCCCAACCCTGCCCCAATACGCTCAAGGATGCCCGATAGGCGGTTCAGGCGGCACTCGACGGCAAGCAGGGTATCGATCTCGTCCTGGTCCAGCAGGCTATGGTCAAAATTGAGATAGAAGAGCCTCGAGCGATCGATGCGCGCCAGGCTCATTTCGGTTTTGGCCGCGATGGTGCGCAGGCGTGGCAGATTAACTTCGCCCATCAAAGCGGCGGCATAGCGCTCGATGCCACTTGGATTATCTGCATGGTCAATGCGGTAGAGCAACGTTTCGATTGCATCGGGCAGCGGCGTGGAATCAAAACCCAGCAGTACCTCAACCGGCTCGGGGAGTTTTACAAGTTTGATCTTGTCGACGGCATTTTTCATGCCCTCGTCGAGGCCGTCACCGTCTGCCGTGCCTAAGACAGCGTTTTCAGAATCGGCAAATACCACGTAACGCAAGAACATCGAGGCCATGAACTCGCCGTAGCGAAGGCTGCGCGTCGAATTCCACGTCTCGCGATCGGATTGTTCGCGCATGGTGCCTTCGGGAGAGCCGATGACTCGCGCCCGGGAGTACATCGTCCCATCGGTACCCCTGACCGCAATCTCACCGATGTTGGAATCGGACTCGTCAAGAATCAGTTGCATGTCGGGATCGTCGGGCAGCGACATCTCGTTAACGGGACGGTCCACCTTATAGACCTCACCCGAAACGCTCACGTAGCCCAAAAGCGACACATGGCTTTTGCCGACGAATTCGACGACATAGCATGATTCATGCGGGTCCTCGCCAAAGAGCTTCCAAACCACGCCATACGAACGTCCCGCAGGCTGCTCGGGCATGGCCGGAAAGCGCTTTTTGGGATCGAGAAACCTGAGCTTGTATGTCGGACGCTCTGCCACGAAATATCACCCTGATCGGTCGTCTAAAGAAAGAGCGCGCCACGGGCTCACCGAGGCGCATACTCGAAATCTTACACGAGTCGATGAGAAATAGTCCCCTTTGACCGAGGTTCGAATCCATGCGGTGCCTACGTAAAAGAAAAGCCCCCGTTGCCGGGAGCTTTAATCTCAAATGGTGCGGCGTATAGGATTCCGCGCATCCGCTGCGCGGATCCGCACCGGCTTCGCCCGCCTGCCGGCGGACTCGCCCGC
>JAXIYS010000086.1:0-3108 GCA_036304385.1 Collinsella sp.
GATGAGCACGTACAGGACGGTGCGGGTGAGGTCGACCCAGAAGGAACCCAGACCCTGCTCCTTGACCTGACGGAAACCGCGGATGAGCGCGAACATGACCGCGATACCGGTGCCAGCGGACAAGAAGTTTTGCACGGTGAGGCCCATGAACTGCACAAGATAGGACAGGGTGGTCTCACCGGAATAGGACTGCCAGTTGGTGTTGGTTATGAAGGAAACAGCCGTATTGAACGACAGGTCCCATGACACACCCGGCAGGTGCTGGGGATTGCCTGGCAAGAAGGACTGAAGCGCTTGGAGTGCCACTAGAGCCACGAGGCCGATCCCCGAAAAGACCAGCACGCTCGCCAGATAGCGCCTACACCCCATCTGCTCTGCCGCGTCGATGCGAAGCAGACGATAGACGCCGCGCTCCACAGGAGCAATCACAGGCGACAGGAACGTATGCTCACCATCCATGATATGGGCCATGAACCGACCGAGCGGAACGGCCAGGACGACGAGCACGGCAAAGTACAAGATGTACTGAATCGCAGCGTCCATAGTTTACGAATCACTCCTCATCAGAATGTAGATGTAATAGATAAGAAGTCCAATGCAGACGACTCCGATGATGGGAATGAGGATGTTCATTTACCGCCCCTTTCACGCACGGCCCGATGTCTCGGACGCCTGCTCTCGCAAGCGTCTGGGGACAGTAAACGCTTCTAGGGATTAAAGAGGCGTGAGGGCCGGGGCTCACGACCTTAAGATGCCGTAAAGATGCAGGTAGAAAGCACTATTGCTGCTGCAGTGCGCCTATACTCGACCTCGCGAGCATACAGCGGCGTCCTCACCGCGTATGCACGCATGGACAACGCTTCAGAAAGGCTACGCTATGCAGCGCGACGCATCGGACACTCGCGTCAATCCAGACCTCATCCTCAAGGCAATTGAGAAAGACGAGGTCGCCGATGACGCTCGAACCAGCCGGGGACACCTCAAGATTTTCTTTGGCTACGCTGCTGGCACAGGCAAAACTTATGCGATGCTTCAAGCCGCCCACGCCGCCAAGCGGCGAGGTGTCGACGTCGTCGCGGGATACATCGAGCCGCACGAACGTCCGGCAACTGCCCATCTTGCACAAGGGCTTGAGAACGTGCCCTGTAAACTCATTGAGCATAACGGCATTGCGCTCAGCGAGTTCGATCTAGATGCGGCTATCGAACGCGCCCCTCAGCTCATCCTTGTCGACGAGCTCGCCCATACGAATGCGCCGGGGTCTCGCCACGACAAACGCTATCAAGATGTCGAGGAACTTCTACATGCGGGCATCGACGTCTATACGACCGTGAACGTTCAGCATATCGAGAGCCTAAACGACATGGTTGCATCCATCACCGGCGTTGTCGTGAGCGAACGAATCCCCGACCGTATCTTCGATGATGCCGACCAGGTCGAGCTCGTCGACATAGAGCCCGAAGACCTACTTGAGCGCCTTCGCGCCGGCCTCGTCTACCGTCCCGCACAAGCCGACCGAGCGCAACAGCATTTTTTTACCGTCGAGAACCTCACCGCACTCCGAGAAATCGCGCTGCGCCGCTGCGCCGATCGCACCGGCCACCTCACAGACGCCGCACGCGTGCTGGGAAACCGTGACTACTACACCAAGGAGCGTATCTTAGTCTGTGTCTCCCCGGCGCCGACCAATCCCCGCATCGTCCGCACCGCCGCACGCATGGCGAAAGCGTTTCGCAGCGAGCTCGTCGCCCTGTTCGTAGAGAGCCCGCGCACGCAAGCCATGAGCGATGATGAGCGCGCCAAGCTTGCAGCCAATATCGCCCTAGCCGAGCAGCTCGGAGCACATATGGAAACCGTCTATGGCGACGACGTCGCGTTTCAGATCTCCGAGTTCGCGCGCCTGTCGGGTATTTCGAAGATCGTCATGGGGCGCACGGGCGAGCACAGCAGCGTCCGTCAGGCCCTCTTCGGCCGCAAATCTCTCGTAGAACAGCTCATAACATTCGCCCCGAACCTCGACATTTACATCATTCCAGACCAGTCGACTCCGCCCTCCCGGCCCAAAGGACGCCGCCGTGCGCTCGCCCCGCAGCCGCCCAGCAGCCGAGACGTGCTTCGCACGCTGGCCCTCTCTCTTGTCGCCACGGCGATCGGCACGGCTTTCCGCCATCTGGGATTTGCCGATTCCAGCATCATATCCCTCTATATCCTCACGGCCCTGCTGACCGCCGTCACCACGACGGGGCGTATCTGCACGATCGTATCGAGCGTGCTTTCTGTAGTGCTTTACAACTTCTGCTTCGTCACGCCTCTGTTTTCGCTCGCCAGCTACGACCGAAGCTATCTGGTCACGTTCGGCATCATGTTCGCTACCGCTATGGTCGCCGGCGAGTTAACTGCGCGCATCGCCGACAACGCTCGCACCTCCGCCGAGAACGCATTCAAAACACGTGTACTCCTCGAAACGAACCAGCTCTTGCAGCAAGCCCATAGCGCGGAGGAGTGCGCCCGCGTCGCCATGAACCAACTCATCAAACTGCTAAAACTCGACGTGGTCTTCTACACCGCCGAACACGGCACGCTCGGCAAGACGCTCTATGAGTCCGCTGGCACCGAAAACCGATCCACGTCGCTGCTCACCGACTACGAGCGCGCCGTTGCAACCTGGACCTACACCAACAACAAGCGCGCAGGCGCAAGCACGCGGACCCTGCCTGAGGCGCGCTGTCTCTACCTCGCGGTTCGCACCGGCGACAAGGTATTCGGTGTCATCGGCATCGACCTGGAGGGGCGCGAGATCGAAGCCTTCGAGCATTCGATCGTCCTATCTATCGTGGGTGAATGCGCCTTGGCGCTCGAAAGCGACCGGGCGGCGCAAGAGCGCGAAGAGGCTGCGGTCTTGGCGAAAAACGAGCAGCTGCGCGCCAACCTTTTGCGCTCCATCGGCCACGATTTGAGGACACCCCTCACGGCTATATCCGGATCTGCGGCAATCCTTCGGAAGAGCGACGAGAAGCTCAGCCTCGAACAACGCTGCGATCTTGCCGATGCCATCTACGACGACTCCCTCTGGCTTATCGATACCGTGGAGAACCTCCTCGCCATCAC
>JAXIYS010000087.1:0-13888 GCA_036304385.1 Collinsella sp.
CGACCGGCGCGCCACGGGTCAAGATGCACTAGGCCTGGACGAAGTCCGGGCCCGCGCCTTTAGACGCGAGCCCGGGGCCCGTGGGTTATACCCTAAGAGCAAACCACCCTTTTTAAGGGTGGTTCTGATTCGATGTGATAACGCTTTGGCCCTACACCTCAGGAGCCTTGGCTACGGTCTTGCTCTCGGCTGTGAGCGGGCGGTTGTCGATGCGGCGGCCCAGGCGGTCGAGCTTTACGAGCAGCCACTCGATAGGATTGGGCCCCGTTCCTTCCTCGTCGGCAACCAGGTCTATGACGGCAATCTTGGTGCCGTCCTGCTTAAGCGTAACGCTGCCCACCTTATCGCCAACATGCACCGTGCCCGAAAGGTCATCGTAGCTAACCTTTTCGGTCACTTCGCCGGCGAGTGAGAACACCGTTGCCTGCGCGGCGGGGTCGGCGAGCGTGGCGTCGATTGTCTTGTCCGTCCAATCTGTCTGGCTAATGCGTGCCATGAGCGGGTTGCCGTTGGCGGTCTTCTCCTGCGTGTTGGCGATCGCGACCGTGGCCTTGTGGCCGTAGTACCAGTTGGCAAGGGTGGCTGTATCGGTAAAGCGCTGGTCGTTGGTGGTGGAGTTCAAAATAACGGTGTAGATTTCGTCGCCGTCGCGGTTGTAGGCGCTCGTAAAGCAATAGCCCGCGTCGTCGGTGGTGCCGGTCTTGCCGCCAATGTTTCCGTCCTGACCGAGCAAAACGTTGTGCGTGTCCATGGAATGCGAATGGTCTGAGCCATCGGCGCCCGTGACCTCAATCCAAGAATCCTCGCTCGCCACGACCTCGCGGAACGTGTCGTTTTTCATGGCCTCCTGCATCATCAGTGCCACGTCATGTGCTGTCGAGTGCATATCGCCGGCCCACTCGTCAAAATCCAGGCCGTGCGGATTCTCGAAGACCGTACCGGTGCAGCCGAGCTTTTTGGCGCGCTCGTTCATGGCCTTTACAAAGGTGGCCACGGCGTCCTTGGTCTTGGGGTCGATCTTTTTGCCCACGTGCTCGGCAAGCACGACGGCGGCGTCGTTGCCCGAGGGGATCATCAGGCCGCGTAGTGCCTGCTCCACGGTGAGCTCGTCGCCTTCGAGCAGGCCGGCAGTCGAGTTGCCTACGGTGGCGGCAGCGTTGCTCACCGTGACTTTCTCGTCCATCTTGCAGTTTTCGACGGTCAGGATTGCGGTCATGACCTTGGTGATCGAGGCAATCTTGACCTGTTCATCGGCGCCGCGTCCATAGTAGACGGTGCCGTCCTTGCCCATAACAAGGGCATTCGTCGCCTCGATATCGGGCAGGTTTTCTGTCGTGATGCCGCGGACGTCGGCGGTCTTGCCGCAGACGTCGTCGGTCGTGAGCACTTGGGCGCCGGCAACAGCGGGCGCGCCGGCAACAAGGGCGATGGCGCAGGCAAAGCCGGCGGCAAGTGCATGAAGGCGGACAGTTATACGGGAGGGATATGAAGTCACGGCTATTCGCTTTCGACGATGGATGCATATTTGTTCAAGTATATCCTGCGAAACAGCGGGCCGTGAATCCTTTACGAAACGGTGGTGTCTGTGGCGCGAAATGCGCGCCAGATGCTATTCAGCTAATCATTCGAATCATCTTCAAGCTTAAGCTCGAAGATATAGTTAACGCTGCTGTCATCGTCGGCTCTATAGGTGACTCCATTGTGGATACAACCAGTATAAAAAGAATCATTAAATATCTTTTTTGCTGCCGTATGGGTGCCGACCGTGGGGTCACAAGCAAGAATGATTGCGCTAGAGGGCTCCTCGAGGGTTTCGTCGCAATTGTATTCATCTGCGTCTACGTAGAGCTTGATATCGCAACCATCGTCGTCGTAGTACAGAGATGCGACATTGTCGCCATATCCGTCGCTAATTTCATAGCAATCGTAATCGCTGTCGTAGTCGCCATAGTCATAGGCGTTGTCCGAAAAGCCGTTTGCGCTGTCGATTACAGACGATATTTCCGGAACATCGGGGTTTGCGCCATACGGTGAAATAGTTGAGCCAACGGAGCCCAGATAACCAATCAGGCACGCGCAGAGGGCGGAGGACAGCATTACGCATGCAGCTTGTTTCGGAAGATCCATCTTTTTAAACTTATCGAGCATTGGGACTGCTCCTTACGAATCGAGCCTCCAGTGGGCTTTCTTGTAAATAATGCTATTGATTCAGAATGCGTTGCTTGTAGCTCTCATATTCCTCGGGAGTGATTGCCCCTGCATCAAGAAGCGTTTTGAGCTCTTTTAGCATGGCAATCGTTTGCTCAACGGGGACTTGCGCAGGACTGTTGCGCGGATGATTTAAAGCCAGAGGGGCGTCTGCAACGGTGATTTCTGCCTGCTCAGACTCGTTTACGACGTTTTTAGATTTAATGGGCTTCTGTATAAAGAGGGCCATGGAGAACAACGTCCAAAGGGAAATGTATTGGAGCAGCGCGCTTACGTTGTATGTTGGATCAGCATTTCCTTGGACAAAAGGGGCCAGCTTGAGTCCCCAGCAGAATCCGGCGATAAGAACGAGTGCGCTAAAACAGAAAGCCGGGGTTAGCTCGGTTTTGTCGCTGAATTTTACGCCGATTAGATATACGGCAATGGTGAGAAGATCAAGTGGCAGGAGATAAAACGGGGAGGATTGCAACAAGATAATGATGTCTGATAGCGCCATGGAGACAAGAGCTGCGTATAAAACAGATTGCTTTCCTATATGCTTCGTGAATAGGTAAACTCCGATGAGAAAAACGGGTAGTGCCGTCATGGCAAAGCGCCAAGCAATTTTGACGAAAACCAATAGGGCTGTTATTGGCAAGAGCACAACTTCAGAAAGATGTTCGATGTCACTCATGCCGGAGAAGAGGTTATTTAAATCGATGGCGTCAATGAACCCATTTTCAAATGATCCATCACTAAAAAGGAAAATGTAATAGAAGGAGAAGAATAGATAACAGACGGTTGCGATTGCTGCTGCTAATGCGAACTTATTATTCTTAAGCAGGTATTTCGTCTTGGTGAGCATTATTAAAACCACCCCTTATGGCCGAGGACATACTGGACTTCAAAGTCGCTATCAGTTTTTGTGAGGTAGATGATTCCCTCGATGAAGGAAATCAGGTTCATGACTAAAGGCCCAATAATTAAAAGCGATCCGAGCAGCGTCCCTAGCAGCATTGCTATACCCTCGTTTTTATAGCCGAGATAGAACTTGTGGATGCCAAGGGCGCCAAGGCATATTGCAAGCAATCTGGCGACTATCTTACTTTTTGGGGACGTTGAATTTGCTGGGGAATTGTTGTTTGCGGTGTTGGAATAAAAGAGTCCCTGCTCGCCACGGGGTTCCTGCCCACCACGGGTGTTGGATGTCTCTAATCTACTTCCATCAAAGTGATGGTCGAGAATTCGACGCTTCTGTTCATCGAACTCTTCTTGGCTAATTGCCCCCATTTCCTGCAGCTCTTTGAGGGATTTTATTTGGTCGAGTATTTCCATCGCATTCCAATCGGTAGGAGCTGAATGGGCAAGAACCCCGTTTAATAAACCAAGAATATCCTAATTTGGGATATCCAGATACGGGATATAGCTTTGACGGCATGAACGTTGACGCTAACAAGGTGTGCGGTCGTTGCCTCGCTCGCATGAGAAAAGAATCTGGTTTGACCCAGGTCGATATTGCGCGCGCCCTTTGCGTGCCGCAATCGTTTGTGTCGAAGGTCGAAACAGGAGAACGGTCTCTTAAGCTATACGAACAATTTGATTATGCGCGTGCATTGGGTATCTCCGCTCTAGCCTTGTCTGAGCGCCTGCAATCAGAGATGGATATGGCGGGTCTCAAGGGATTCGAAAAGAAAAGCGGTAATTAAATATCAAAATCAACTTGATGCATTCACTCAGGTTGAGTTTCGCCGCGCGCATGGCCCGCATTCGTGCTCGAACGGGCGCAAGGGTGCTTAAGGTCGACTTAATCGCCCGCGCTTGTTATGTGTGGCGGGCGCCGCCTCGGGCATAATGGAGCGCGAGAGGAGCACGCATGAACGAGCGCATACTGGTAGTTGATGACGAGAAGGCCATCGCCGACCTGGTTGGTATCTACCTTACAAAGGAGGGCTTTGACGTCCAGATCGCCTACAGCGGGGCCGATGCGGCCAAGGCAATCCTGGAGCAAGAGTTTGACCTGGCACTGCTCGATGTCATGCTGCCCGATATCGACGGCTTTGAGCTGCTGCGTACCATCCGTGCCAGCCATACCTATCCCGTAATTATGTTGACGGCACGCGATGCCCAGCAGGATAAGATCGAAGGCCTTTCGCTTGGCGCGGACGATTACGTGGTCAAGCCGTTCCGCCCGCTGGAGCTCATCGCGCGCGTTCATGCTCAGTTGCGCCGCTACACCAGCTACGGTAGCCGCGCGCAGGCGACCGAGTCGCCGACCCTCCAGCTCGACGGCCTCGAGATCAACCGTGACGCTCGCTCCGTGACGGTGGACGGTGCGCCGGTGCGCCTCACGCCCATCGAGTATTCCATCTTGCTGTATCTGGCCGAGCAACGCGGCAGCGTAGTGCCCGTGGAGGACCTGTTCCGCGCGGTGTGGAACGAGGACTTTATGCCCGGCTCCAACAATACGGTGATGGTGCACATTCGTCACCTGCGCGAAAAGATCGGTGACGACGCTCAGAAGCCGCGCTTTATCAAAAACGTTTGGGGCGTCGGCTATATCATCGAATAACGCCTTTGTTTGCGAGGACATGGACATGACAAAAGACGATAAGCAGGCGTTTGAGGTGCCCGATCGGCACTTTGGATATGTTAGGGCGGTCGTCGATAATCGCGCGCTTGCGACGGTGCTGCTCTTTTTGCTGAGTCTGCTGCTAATCGGCATTGGTAACATCGCCGGTATCTTGGCGGTGCTACTCATCGGCTTCTTGCTGATCGATCGCTTTGAAATCGTGCGTCGTTGCGTGGTGATCGGCGGTGCCGCGTGGGTCATGACGCTGGCGATCGGCGCCATGGCACTCGGTGGCATTGAGGGACCGGTGCTGGTCGATGCCGGCTTTGTATTCAACATGCTTGGCTTTGTCTTGGCGCTCGCCGTGTGCGTCCTGTTCTTTTGCGGCCGCGCTCTGTACTACCAGGGCTATGAGCAGGGTGAGCAGCATTCCGACCGCGTGCTTGCCGCCCGTATTCAGGACCGCCTGATCGATCATCCCGACGCGTGGGACAACATCGACGGCGACTTCCTGGAGGTCGAGGGTGTGCTCAACCGTGTGCGCGACCGCGAGCACAAAGTCCAGCAAGCCCTGCGTGACGAGTCACACCGCAAGGACGATTTGGTCACATACTTGGCGCATGACCTGCGCACGCCGCTTGCCAGCGTGGTGGGCTACCTCTCGCTGTTGCAGGAGGCGCCCGACCTGCCGGTTGAGCAGCGCGCACACTTTACGGGCGTGGCGCTCGACAAGGCGCACCGGCTCGACGCGCTTATTGAGGAGTTCTTTGATATCACGCGCTTTGACTTCCACGATATTGTGCTCACGCGCGGCTACGTTGACCTGGGATTGCTGCTGGCGCAGGTGGCCGATGAGTTCTATCCCATTCTCAACGAGCAGCACCAAGATGTCCAAGTTGATGTGCGTGAGGACCTGACGGTGCTCGTAGATGGCGACAAGATGGCTCGCGTGTTCAACAACATCATGAAAAACGCCATCGCCTATAGCTACGAAGGATCGACCATCACGATTGAGGCTGGGCGCCAAGATGACGGTGGCGTGCGAATTCGCTTTATCAATCAGGGTGATCCGATTCCGGCGGCTAAACTCAAGGTGATCTTTGAGAAGTTCTATCGCCTGGACGCGGCGCGTGCGACCGATCGCGGTGGCGCCGGCCTGGGCCTTGCCATTGCCAAGGAGATTGTCGCGGCACACAGCGGCACCATTGCGTGCGAATCGACGCCCGAGCACACGGTGTTTACCATTGCGCTGCCCGCTGCATAACCAGCGTGTCCTTACAAACACTTGACAATGCGCTCACGTGCGTATGAGCCGTGATTTCTACTATCGATACTGCTGAATTGATATCGATATGGAGGTATGCGGTATGACGGCTGCTGCGGCGATGGGGCCTACGGAGCTTGAGGAACTCATAGAGGCGCAGGCCGAGGCCGCGCACGAGCGCGAAGTTGGGGATGCGACTCGCCCCACGGCGCAGGACCTTGCCGCCTCGCCGACGCGCATCGATGTTGAGGGCCTTGACCTGTTTTACGGCGACCATCATGCGCTCAAGGACGTGAACATCAAAATTCGCGACAAGCAGATCACCTCGTTCATCGGGCCTTCGGGCTGCGGAAAGTCGACGCTGCTGCGCTGCTTTAACCGTATGAACGACGGTATCAAGGATTGCCGCATTGAAGGTAAGATTGCACTTGACGGCCAGAATATCCTGGGCGATTACGATATCTGCCGCTTGCGCCAGCGCGTGGGTATGGTGTTCCAACGCCCCAATCCGTTTCCCATGAGCATCTACGACAACGTCGCCTACGGTGCTCGCGGCATGGGGGTGCGCGACCGCGTCGTGCTCGACGAGCTGGTCGAAGACTCCCTGCGACGCGCCGCACTGTGGGACGAGGTCAAGGACAAGCTCAAGGAATCGGGCCTGGGTTTATCGGGCGGCCAGCAGCAGCGTCTGTGCATCGCCCGTGCGCTGGCCGTGCAGCCCGACATTCTGCTGATGGACGAGCCGACTTCGGCGCTCGACCCCGTATCGACGCTAGTGGTGGAGCAGCTGGCCTGCGAGCTCAAGGAGACCTGCACGCTGGTGGTCGTTACGCACAACATGCAGCAGGCTGCGCGCATCTCCGACTCGGTCGCGTTTTTCTTGCTGGGTGAGTTGGTAGAGCACGCGCCCACCGCTCAGCTCTTCAAAAATCCCACCGACCCGCGCACGGCGGATTATTTGACGGGACGTTTTGGCTGATACCATCTAGTGCAGGCACCTTTAGGGTTAAGATGCGGTCATGCCGGCCGCAAAGGGGTTCAACATGATCTATTACGTCGAGGACGATGACAACATCAGGGATTTGACGGTTTATGCGTTGCGCAAGCAGGGAATCGAGGCCGAGGGCTTTTCGTGCGACGGCGAGTTTAAGGCTGCCGTGGCGCGACGGGCGCCCGATGCCGTCCTGCTCGACATCATGTTGCCCGATACCGACGGTTTGGCAATTATGCGTCGCCTGCGCGCCGACCGCCTGACGGCGACGGTGCCCATCATGATGCTCACTGCCAAGGATACCGAGCTCGATAAGGTGATGGCGCTCGATGGCGGTGCCGACGATTATCTGACCAAGCCGTTTTCGCTCATGGAACTTGCCAGCCGTTGCCGTGCGCTGCTGCGCCGCGGCGGTATGGTCAAGCAGGCGAGCGATGTGCTCAGCGTGGGCGATATCGTGCTTTCGCCCAGCCATCGCGAGGCGACCGTTGCCGGCGAGCCGCTCAAACTCACCTTGCGCGAGTTCGATTTGCTTGAATATCTTATGCGCAAGCCCGGCGTGGTCTTTACCCGTGAGTCGCTGCTGCAGAGCGTGTGGGGCTGGGACTTCGACGGCGGTTCGCGTACCGTCGACGTGCACGTGCAGACGCTTCGCCAAAAACTGGGCGAGCGTGCCAGCGCCATCGAGACCGTGCGCGGCGTGGGTTATCGCCTGGCCGAGCCCTCTGCCGGTGATGGTGCCGAAGGCGACGACACCGCGGCCACCGCATCGGAGGAGTAACCCGTGGTCTTCGCCCCCCAGGGAAAACATACGCTGTCGCACCGCGTGTTTGCGACGATATTTGTCTGCGCTATGTCCGTCATTTTGGCGTTTACGGTGTTGGGCGCGTTCTTTGTGCAAAACACCTTGGCAGATGCCACGAGTGCCAATCTTTCGCAGGAAACCGAGCTTATTGCCGCCGCCTTAAACGAGCAGAAGGAACCCATCGCATTCTTGCGAAGCCTCGATCGCGAGGACCTTCGTATCACGCTGATCAACAGGGATGGATCGGTCGCCTATGACAACGAGGCGTCTCCTTCCACGTTGCCCAACCATGGCGATCGCCCCGAGGTCATTGAGGCCCTTGAGAGCGGTTCGGGCTCCGCGGAGCGCTCGAGCACTACGCTCGACGAGATTATGCTATATCGCGCCGTCGCCCTTGATAACGGTCAGGTTGTTCGTTTGGCACAGGCCCAGCCTGGCGTCGCGGCGATTTTGCTTTCGCTGGTGGCGCCGATGCTGCTTATTGCAGCGGCGGGCGCGGTGCTCTCGTTTTTCCTTGCGCGCCGCGAATCCCGTGCCATCATTGCGCCGCTGCAGGAGGTCGATTTGGACCACCCGCGCCGTAGCTATGAACATGCCTACACCGAGATGGTTCCCATGCTCGAGCGCATTGAGTCGCAGCGCCAGGAGCTTAAACGCCAGATGGCTGTGCTGGCCGATAATGACCGCATGCGTCGCGAGTTTACGGCCAATATCACTCATGAGCTCAAGACCCCGCTTACCGCGATTTCGGGCTACGCCGAGCTTATTGCAAGCGGCATGGTTGAAGGCGAGGACGACCTGTGCAACTTTGGCGGCCGCATCTACCGCGAGGCGGGACGCCTGGCAGCGCTCGTCAACGACATCCTCACGCTTTCCAACTTGGATGAGGCGGAGCGAGCATCCGAGGGCGAGGCGGTGCCTATTGGGTCCACGGAGCCCATCGAGCTATCTCGCGCCATTTTGACGGTGGAACAGCGTCTTGAGCAGGTTGCCCGGCAGTCGAATGTGACCATTGGGCACGAGACGAAGCCCGTGGTGATCGAAGGCGTATCGCGTCTGATCGACGAGCTGATCTATAACCTGGCAAGCAACGCCATTCGCTACAACCGATCTGGCGGTACGGTCATGCTGCGTTGTGGAACCCACGACGACGGGCGCCCGTATCTGTCGGTTGCCGATACGGGTATTGGCATTGCGCCCGAGGAGCAGGGTAAAGTGTTCGAACGTTTTTACCGCGTGGACAAGAGTCGTTCTAAGGCGCGTGGCGGAACCGGCCTGGGCTTGGCGATCGTCAAGCACGCCGCTCTGTACCATCACGCCGCGATTGACCTGTCGAGTGAACCGGGCGTGGGGACCACCGTTACGGTAACGTTTCCCGTGCAACAAGAGGGACCGTTCGCGTAGCGATATGGCAAAAACCGAGGATTAGACGATTTACCCGCGCCTACGCTGCCGCGTTAGTCGTTGCGCAACTTACACACGGACGCTGTATCTTATGTATAGAGTTCGGACATGGCAGAAAGATACGATATTATACGAGCAGTTTTGTCGATACGAACTAGGGAAATGAAAGGCAAACTGCATGACCCTTCTTGAACTGTTCCAGCTGCTTAAAAAGCACCTCAAGCTGGTCATTGCCCTTCCGGTGGTCTGCGCGATCGCCATGGGCGTCGTCTCCTTCACCATGATGGACAACACCTACACCGCCACGACGAGCATGTACATTCTCGCCAAGACCGATGGCGGCCAGACGAGCTACTACAACGATCTGTCTGCAAGCCAGATGCTCTCCAACGACATCGCCACGCTGCTCGATAGCGATAGCGTCAAGAGCGGTGCCGCCAAGGAGCTGGGCCTTTCCAGCCTGGCCGATTATAAGGTAAGCGTTACGAGCGAAACCACGACCCGTGTTATCTCGCTGTCTGTGACCGGTGCCAGCCCCGATGGCGCCGCCGCTGTCGCCAACGCCATGGCCAACTCGGTTTCTACCGTCGCCCAGGACGTCGACGCCGCCCAGGCCGTCAACGTCATCGACAAGGCAAAGGTTCCCGCCCAGCCCAGCGGCCCCAACCGCAAGCTCTACATTGCAGTTGCCGCCCTGGCCGGCCTGTTTGTCGCTGTCGCGATTGTTGTGCTGCTCGACATGCTCGACACGCGTGTCCGTTCTGTCGATGACGCCGTCGAACTGCTCGGCGTGCCCGTCATCGGCCGTTTCCCCGTTGTGAAGGGCGGTAAGTAATCCATGGCCCGTAAAAAGAAAACCGACGACACCCTTGCCTTTGACAATGCAGCCAAGACGCTGCTCGCCAACATTCGCTTTGCGAGTGTCGATACGCCCATCAAGTCCATTACGGTGACCTCCTCCATTCCCAACGAGGGTAAGTCCACCATCGCGCTCAACCTGGCCCAGGCCATCGCAACCAGCGGCAAGAGCGTTCTGCTCGTTGAATGCGACATGCGCCACCGTACGCTTGCCAACATGCTGGGCGTCCGTCATGCCGGCGGCTTGTACGCTGTGCTTTCCGATCAGATGTCGATCGATGAGGCCGTTATCGACACCGGCCAGCCCAACCTCTTCTTCCTCGACGCCGAGCCGCGCATTCCCAATCCGGCAGACATCATTGCCTCGCGCCGCTTTGCCAAGCTTGTCGCCGCGCTGGAGGAAAAGTACCAGTACGTCATCTTTGATACTCCGCCTGTGGGTACGTTTGTCGACGCTGCCGAAGTCGCTGCGATCACCGACGGCACCATCTATATCATCCGTCAGGACTTTGCCAAGCGCAATGAGATCCTCGCTGCCTTCGATCAGCTTAACAAGGCCGAGGTCAACGTGATCGGTACGGTCATGAACTGCTGCGAGACTTCGAGCCACGACTACTACTACTCGTATTATGGCGGGGATAAGGGGCAGAACGACGCTGCGGCTGGGGTCAATCCCGCTGTCGGCGGCGCGGCTGCAACGGGCACCCCTGCGAAGGCGAAACGCTTTAAGAAATAAGCAACGACGCAGATAAGAGGGCGATATGCGAGACATCCATTGCCATATCCTGCCCGGAGTTGATGACGGCGCGGCAAACCTCGAGCAAAGCTTGGCGATGCTCGAGGCGGCTCGCGCCGTCGGCGTAACGCACATGGTGTGCACGCCGCACTGCCGGGACCCATACTTTGACTACGCCAACATGTGGGAGGCCTATCGGTTGCTGTGTGCCCATGCGGGCGATATGCAGCTCCAGATGGGCTTTGAGGTCAACTACGCCAAGCTTATGGATTTGGGCATCGAATGGTCCGATCGCCTGCACTTTGATGGATCGAATGAGTTTTTGCTTGAGCTCTCGACACGTGCCGATTCGTATGACTTTGAGGAATACGAGAACACGATTTACGACTTGCAGTGCCGCGGTTACCAGGTGATTATTGCCCATCCCGAGCGTTATCGCGCCATTCAAAAGGACGTGGGCATTGCCGAGCGTCTGGTCGATATGGGTTGTAAGCTGCAGGCTTCGGCTGATTTTATTGCCGGCGGGCGCTTTGGTCGCGAGAAAAAGCCGGCGCAGCGCCTGTTTGACAAGGGCCTGTACAGCTTTATCGCAAGCGACGCCCACAATGTTCGTCACTACGATTACCTAGCAAAGGCGCGGGCCAAGTTTAGCGTGCGAGGCGCTCATTTTCGCTAAAATCTGTCCCTAACGTTTGCTTTGAACGGAGGGGCGACCATGGATATTCAAATCAAGGCGGGATGCTTTGAGGATGCAGCGCTGGTGCGCCGCGCCGTCTTTGTGGACGAACAGGGTTACGAAATCGAGTTCGACCAGATCGATGAGGCCTCGAGCTGCATTCATGTGACGCTGTACGTGGATGGTCAGCTCGCCGGCTGCTCGCGCGTGTTTCCCGAGGAACTGGAGCGCGCGGCAGATGCAGAGGCTCCGGTTTCGCCGGCGTGCGACTTGGACGAAGGCGTTGCGGCGGGGGAGACCTATATTATGGGGCGCGTCGCCGTGCTGTCCACCATGCGCCGTTGCGGTCTGGCAAGCAAGATTGTCGAAGCCAGCGAAGCTGCTGCGCGCGATGCCGGCGCCAAGCTCATAAAGTTGCATGCACAGGAGTACGTGCTGCCTCTCTACGTCAAGGCGGGCTACACGCAGATCGCGCCGGTGGACTACGAAGACGAAGGCCAGCCTCATGCCTGGATGGCCAAGCGCATGGGCGACAGATAGGGACGTTCCTTTTCTGCTGGCAGTTGGGGACACTCCTTGGCAATCGACGCATGGGTGTTCCAACATACAGTTTTTCGATTCCGTATGTATATATGCGCGCTAATGGGTTATAAAATCTAAGTCTGAACATAGCAGGTCTGCAATGCGGCTCGGGCAACCGGGCCGTTTTTGCGGGCAGGGGTAGCGCGAAAGGACTGCACATGCGTCAATTTAAGACCGAGAGCAAAAAACTGCTCGACCTTATGATCAATTCCATCTACACCAATAAGGAAATCTTCCTGCGCGAGCTTATCTCCAACGCGAGCGATGCTGTCGACAAGCTCAACTTTAAGAGCTTGCAGGACCCGAGCGTCAAGCTCGACCAGGGCGACCTGGCTATTCACGTCTCCTTTGATAAAGACGCCCGCACCATTACCATCTCAGATAACGGCATTGGCATGACCGCCGAGGAGCTCGAGCGCAATCTGGGCACCATCGCCCATTCCGGCTCCGAGGAGTTTAAGACCGAGAACGCCGAGCAACAGGGTTCCGATGTCGACATCATCGGTCAGTTTGGCGTGGGTTTCTACTCCGCCTTTATGGTCGCCAGCCACGTGAAGGTCGTCAGCCGCGCTTACGGCGAGGATGCCGCCCACGTTTGGGAGTCCGACGGTCTTGAGGGCTACACCATCGAGGATGGCGAGCGTGCTGAGCACGGTACCGATGTCATCCTGACGCTGCGCGAGAACGAGAAGCTCGACGCCGACGGCGAGGCCGAGACCTACGATCGCTTCCTGACCGAGTGGGGCCTCAAGAGCCTGATTCAGCAGTACAGCAACTATGTGCGCTACCCGATTCAGATGATGGTGAGCAAGAGCCGCCAGAAACCCAAGCCCGAGGACGCGCCGGATGATTACAAGCCCGAGTACGAGGACTACCAGGAGCTCGAGACCATCAACTCCATGACGCCGATCTGGAAAAAGCGCAGCTCCGACGTTGAGCAGAAGGATTACGACGAGTTCTACAAGTCCACGTTCCACGACTTTGACGATCCCGCGCGCACTATCAGCTTCCATGCTGAGGGTACGCTTGAGTATGACGCACTGCTGTTTGTGCCGGGTCGCGCCCCGTTCGATCTGTACAGCAGGGACTACGAGAAGGGCCTGGCACTCTACAGCTCCAACGTGCTGATTATGGAGAAGTGCGACGACCTGCTGCCCGACTACTACAACTTTGTGCGCGGTGTCGTGGATTCTGCCGACGTGACGCTCAATATCTCGCGCGAGACGCTGCAGCAGAACCGTCAGCTCAAGGCCATTGCCAAGCGTGTCGAGAAGAAGATCACCGCCGATCTCGAGGACATGCGCGACAACGACCGCGAGGCCTACGAGAAGTTCTTTGAGAACTTTGGTCGCGGTCTTAAGTACGGCATCTACTCGAGCTACGGCATGAAGGCCGACGAGCTCGCCGACTTGCTGCTGTTCTGGTCTGCCAAGGAGCAGAAGATGATTACCCTTGCCGAGTATGCCAAGGGTATGCCCGAGGGCCAGAAGGCAATCTACTATGCCGCCGGCGATTCGCGCGAGCGTCTGGCCAAGATGCCCGTCGTGAAGGGCGTGCTCGACCGCGGCTACGATGTACTGCTGCTGACGCAGGACGTGGATGAGTTCACCTTCCAGGCCATGCGTGAGTACGTGGCTGCCGATATGCCCAAGGTCTACGAGGATGACGCTGCTCGCGAGGCTGCCGAGAAGGCAGTTGCCGATGGTGCCGAGCCTGAGGTCGAGGATCGGCACCTGGAGCTTAAGAACGTCGCGACTGGCAATCTTGACCTGGCGACCGATGACGAGAAGAAGGAGGCCGAGGACGCCACCAAGGA
>JAXIYS010000088.1:0-1977 GCA_036304385.1 Collinsella sp.
CTCGAATACGAGCGCCAGCCGTTTATTCCCATGTTTATCTATGGCGATCATGGCGCCATGGAGTCCGAGCGCCAGAAGGGCGAAGAGGCCCTTAAGGTGCTCGAAACCGAGTACTTTACCGCCGAGGGCGACCCCAGCTTCGACTTTGCCACCGTGCGCGACCTGGCTGACCGCAACCGCGACCTGTGCGACCAGATTGGCGAGGCGCGCCTGCGCAACGTGACGCCCGCGACGCTTTCGCGCGGTCTGTCCGACGCCGACACCTGCGCCGCCATCGGCAAGATGCAAAAGCGCACCGCCGCGTCCGTCATGCGCGAGATCCGCGGCGACCGCGACGCGCTCGGCGTGGCGTACGCCCGCAAGCCTATCCAAGGCACAGTGCTCGGCATCGACATCGAGACCACCGGCCGTGCACCCGAGCGCGGCTACATCATCAACGTGGGCTGGGAGATCATGGAGCTCACCAGCGACGCCGTCCCGCACGACGCCGAGGCACACTACTGCGGCCTGCCCGATATCTACCGCGGCGAGGATGTGCCGCTGTCGAATATCCACCACATCACCTGGGACGACATCGACGGCAAAACGCCCTTCCGCGAGAACAAAGAGCTGCAAAAGCAGCTGCTCAAGCTTATGAAGAAGTACCCGTACATGGCACACAACGCCGCCTTTGAGGACAGCTGGTTCAAGATCCACCTGGACGGCTACGCCGAGGCACGCCGCGCCGGCAAGATCATCGTCATCGATTCGCGCCAGATCTGCCGCAGCTTGGACGCCGACGTGCGCTCGCTCCCCCGCGAGTCCGCGCCCGCCGCGCTCGAGAACTGGGCGCGCCGCCGTGGCACCCTCGCCGCCGACGCCAACGAGCAGCACCTGGGCCTCGACGACACCGACCTCATGCTCCGCACCGTCCAAGCCGAGTTCAACCTCAAGAACCTGTTTGACAAGTAGAAACGTCTACGACAAACTCCGGCGTAGATCACGGGCGGCCTCGCAGCGGGAAACCCCGCAGCGGGGCCGCCCTACGTTCCACAAATAAACCTGCCATCACAAATTCTAAACACTCATTGCGAACGATTTCGGCCAATTCCCGACACGTAATTCGTTGTCGGATGGTGATGCATCACTATCAAATGTGCAGCAATTGAGTATTTCTATGCTATAGCCGAGCTGCGAAAACGTTTATTTAGGGCATACCAACTCATAATTGCGTCAAGCTTTTGGACAGCATTTGGTTAGACCTCTAAAACGGCTTTTCCACTCAGCGCCGTCAACACGGCATTAGCTGACACGATATATACCATGAGTATCGTATTGTCACATACCACTGCAAAAGCGGTCTACCAGGCCGCGCATTCGGTGTCTGCGAAAGGCATCGAGTCCTGTAACCCTACCGCGATTTACGAATCATGTCCCACCGTAACGCTCCTTGACGCAGCCGCAGAATGGCTCACCAAACATGATGTTTCCCTCGATGCAAATGATTGCCTCGAGGTGATGGTGTTTCATCGCAGGAATGCGCGCTATGCAATGAACTGTCAATGCCACGTGTCTTCAAAACGATTCTCGAACTCACGCTTTATAGAGCTCAAAGATGGCATCTTCATTGTTGGCGTTGAGCTTTGCGCACTTCAGGCCGCCACCTATCTTTCTTTTCGCGAACTAGTGGAGTACTACTTTGAACTGTGCGGCGCTTATTCCCTTGGAACCGACTCTTCCACCTCCTATACCGAGCGTTTCGCGCTCACCTCGACCGAGAGGTTAAAGCAGTTCTTTAATTCCATTACCAGATGCGACGGTCTGGCCCTTGCCCGAAAGGCGATCCAATGTGTACGCGACGGATGCCGGTCTCCCATGGAAACGGCATTTGTCATGATGCTAACGCTGCCCAAAAGCGAAGGAGGGCTTGGCTTAACAGTGATAAGGAACTAATTTACTTATCAACTGTTAGCTGACGGTTTCCGGGGTGCATACGGA
>JAXIYS010000089.1:0-28896 GCA_036304385.1 Collinsella sp.
GACCTCG
This sequence comes from Collinsella sp., assembly GCA_036304385.1. Lineage (GTDB taxonomy): Bacteria > Actinomycetota > Coriobacteriia > Coriobacteriales > Coriobacteriaceae > Collinsella. The sequence continues at coordinate 8 of JAXIYS010000089.1, forward strand.
CCGCAGCCGTCGGCGAACTGTTCGGGCGTGAGGGTTGCCAGGCACCCCACGTCGGCGATGACCACGCTCGGCTGCCAAAAGGCGCCGGCCAGGTTCTTGCCGGCAGCCAGGTCGATGGCCGTCTTGCCGCCGACCGACGAATCCACCATGGCGAGCAGGCTTGTGGGAATCTGTACAAACTTGCAGCCGCGCATGTAGGTGGCGGCCACAAAGCCCGCCACGTCGCCCACGACGCCGCCGCCGAGCGCCACGATCACGTCGGAGCGCGAAAGCTCGTGCTCGGCCACAAACTCCAAAATGGCAACGTAGGTCTCGGCACGCTTATGGGCCTCGCCGGCCTCGAAGGTGCAGATGCTCACCTCGTAGCCTTCGGATTCGAGGCTCTGCTTAACGGGCATCTGGTAGAGGGGGCCTACGTTGGTGTCCGTCACGATGACGGCGCGGGTGCCGCCGGCGGTAGCGCGTACGAGCGGGCCTGCCTGCTCCAGCAAAAACGTGCCCACATGCACCTGGTAGGGGCGTGCGGTGTCGATATCGATGGTAATCGCCATAAGCTTCGGTCCTTTCGACCTGGCGTGATGGGTGGTCTAGTGGGAGGCCTCGTCGTCGAGTGCGCGCTTGATGCGGTCGCCCTCGGCAAGGAGGTTCTCAAGATAGCGCTGGTCGCGGTCCTTGAGGGCGCGGCTGTAGGCGCCGAGCGATTCGATCAGATGGTCGATCTCGAAGGCGAGCGCATCGGCGTCGTCAATCATGAGCTCGGACCACATCTGAGGATTGAGGTGTGCCACGCGGGTGAGGTCGCGGTAGCTGCCGGCCGAAAAGCCGTGGTGGACCTGGGCGGTCGGGCTCTTAACATAGGCGTTGGAGACGACGTGCGCGAGCTGGCTTGTAAAGGCGATGACGCGGTCGTGCTCGGCGGCACTCGTTACGCTGAACTTGCCAAAGCCTAAGGGACGTACCATCTCGCGCACCTGGCCCAAAAGCTCCAGCTTAAGTGCGTCGTCCACTGCGGGCGGTACAAGCACGAGCGGTGCGTCCTGGAACAGGTCGGCGCGGGAATGCGCGTAGCCCGAGAACTGCGTGCCCGCCATGGGATGCGCGCCGACAAAGTAAAAACCGTGCTCGCGGGCAAGCTCAAAGGCGCGCTCGCACACGATGCCCTTGACGCCCACGGTGTCGATCACCACGGGGCCCATGATGGCCTCGGTGTCGGTGGCGTCGGCGAGTGCCTGGGCGTGCGCCTCGAGCCACTCGATGCAGGCCTCGGGGTAGCATGCCAGGACGATGATGTCGCATTCGCCGAGCGTCTCGTCGTTGAGCTCGCCGGCAACGGTGCCCATGCTGGCGGCCGTCATGACGTCGTCATCGGGGTCCCAGGCCAGCACGCGGACGCCCGCCTGCGCATAGCCGCGGGCAAAGCTGCCGCCGATGAGGCCCAGGCCCACGATGCCGGCGCACTTGGGGCCACCCTGGTTAACGCGTGCGTTTCTCACCGTACCCATGGCCTACTCCTGAACGGTCTCTTGGCAGACGACCTCGCGGATGGCGCGGATGCGGTGCATGGTGTCGTCGAACTGGTCGGGGGTGAGGGCCTGAGCGCCGTCGGACCAAGCGTGGCTCGGGTCGTCGTGGACCTCGATCTCCAGACCGTTGGCGCCGCAGGCGGTCGCGGCGAGCGCCATAGGCTCGACATAGCGGGTGTAGCCGGTGGCGTGGCTGGGGTCGGCGACGACGGGCAGGTGCGACAGGTGGTGCAGCACCGGCACGGCGTTGAGGTCGAAGGTGTTGCGGGTGCGGGTCTCGAAGGTGCGGATGCCGCGCTCGCACAGGATGACGTTGTCGTTGCCCTCGCTCATGATGTACTCGGCTGCCATAAGCAGCTCGTCGACGGTGCCGGACATGCCGCGCTTGAGCAGAATCGGGGTCTGCGTCTTGCCGACCTCCTTGAGCAGGGGAAAGTTCTGGGCGTTGCGAGCGCCGATCTGCATGACGTCGATCTTCTTGTCGAGGAAGACCTGTACGTCGCGCGGGTCCATGATCTCGGTGACGATCGGCATGTCGAGCTCGGCGGATGCCTCGCACAGCAGGTCCAGGCCGGCGGGGCCCATGCCCTGGTAGGCGTACGGGGAGGTGCGGGGCTTGTAGGCGCCGCCGCGCAGCATCGTGGCGCCGGCGGCCTTCACGCGGCGGGCGATGCGGATGAGGTTCTCGCCCTCGACGGAGCACGGGCCGGCGATGACCTGGAACTGGTCGCCGCCGATCTTGACGCCGTGGCCGCAGTCGATGACGGAGTCCTCGGGGTGGAACTTGCGGTTGGCGCGCTTGAACGGCTCGGAGACGCGCTGCACGCGCTCGACGACGTCCATGGACTCGAGCAGGAACGGGTCGATCTTAGTCGTGTCGCCCACCAGGCCGATGATGGTCTCGTTCTCGCCGCGCGAGACGTCGGTCTTGAGTCCCTTTTTCTCAATCCAACTAACAATGTGGCTTACGGCCTCGTCGCTGGCGCTCTGCTTTAAAATCGCAATCATGGTGTGCCTCTCACCTCGATGGATAGCCCTTGCAAAAACGGCCCGCATCGCGAGCCGTATTATATGGTGCATGAGAGTTTATACTATCTGACTCGCTTTTGCCGCCTAAAGCGCGCCGTCGCGGCGCGTCTCCCACGTAATTGCAAAGCTTTTTCTATTATTTTGTTAGCCCGTGGCGCACTTGGGTATAATGCCTACCGTTCGCCCTATTAGCTCAGGGGATTAGAGCGTCTGCCTCCGGAGCAGAAGGCCGTTGGTTCGAATCCAACATGGGGCACCATCGAACGTAAGACCGTCCGAACCTCGCATGGTCCGGGCGGTTTTCTTATACCGACGCGACATGATGGGACGTGGTATGGCAACAACGGATATCGAGCGCGGACTCTCGACCGCCGAGGTCGAGGAGCGCATCGCCGCCGGTAAGATCAACCGCAACATGGAGCTCAAGACCAAGTCGGTCCGCGAGCTCATCATCGAGAACCTCTGCACGCTGTTTAACTTGATCAACGTGGTCTTGGCGATTTTGGTGTTGCTGACCGGTTCGTTTAAGAACCTGACGTTCCTGTTCGTGGTGTTCTTGAACACGGCAATTGGCGTCATTCAGTCCATGCGTTCTAAGCGGATGGTCGACAAGCTTACGCTGCTCACCTCTAAGAAGGCCATCGCGGTGCGCGACGGCGCCGAGGTGGAGCTCGACCTGGACCAGATCGTGCTCGACGATATCATTCGCCTGGGGCGCGGTGACCAGATTCCCGCCGACGCCGTGGTTGTGTCTGGCGAGGCGCTCGTCAACGAGAGCCTGCTGACGGGCGAGAGCGACCTCATCAAGAAACAGCCAGGCTCCGAGCTCATGAGCGGCAGCTTTATCGACTCGGGCCTGCTGCGCGCCCGCGTGATCCATGTCGGCACCGACAACTACGTGGCAAAGATCAATAACGAGGCCAAATACGTCAAAAAGGTCAATTCCGAGATCATGAACGCACTGAACGCCATCGTGCGGTTCGCGAGCATTATCATGATTCCGCTTGGTCTGGCGCTCTTTTCCTCGAGTGTGAGCGAGCTGTGGGATGCCGCGGGAACCCCGGGGGATAGCGCGCTTTCCTGGTGCTTCTCCGAGCTGCTGGCCGGTCGTGTGCCTTCTTCGGCGCTGCTGTCCACGGTGGGTGCCCTGCTGGGCATGATTCCTCAGGGCCTGGTGCTGCTGACCTCGTCGGTGCTCGCGATTGCCACGGTGCGCCTGGCACGTCGCAAGGTGCTGGCACAGCAGCTCTACTGCATCGAGACGCTCGCGCGCGTCGACGTGCTGTGCCTGGACAAGACGGGCACCATTACCTCGGGCCGTATGGAGGTCGAGGGCACCTACCCGCTGCCTGTTGAGGGTGTTGGCTTTGGCGCGGACTCGGACGAGGCGGCTGTCCCCGTCGAGACCACGGTGCTCGACCTTGCGCTTGCCAACGTGGCACGTGCGACCTCGGCAGATGCCAACGAGACCTGCCAGGCGCTGCTCAACTACTACGCCGACCGTCCAGTCGAGGTGTCCGAGCCGCTGTCGGTCATTCCGTTCTCGTCGTCCAAAAAGTGGAGCGGCGCGTCGTTTGCACAGGGCTCCTATGTGATGGGCGCCGCGCAGTTTGTGCTCTCTGATCGCGCATTTGCGCAGGTCGAGAATCGTGTGGCCGAGCTCGCCGATACCTGCCGCGTGCTCGTGGTGGCGCGCGTGGACGGCTTTACGCCCGATGGCGATATGGTGGGCGAGGCCGAGCCCGTGGGCTTTGTGACTATTCGTGACGAGATTCGTACCTCGGCAGCCGAGACCATCGGCTACTTTAACGAGCAGGGCGTGACCCTCAACGTGATCAGCGGCGACGACCCGCGTACGGTGTCGTCGATCGCGCGCGTGGTGGGCGTGCCGGGCGCCGATGCCTACGTCGACGCTACGACGCTCGATACGCCGTCCAAGATTGATGCGGCAGTGGACCGTTTTCACGTCTTTGGACGTGTGACGCCGCAGCAGAAGCGTGAGCTCGTACAGGCGCTCAAACGCCGCGGGCACACCGTGGCCATGACGGGTGACGGCGTCAACGACGTGCTGGCGCTCAAGGAGGCCGACTGCTCCGTGGCGATGGCCGCCGGCTCCGATGCCGCGCGCAATGTGGCCGAGATCGTGCTGGTCGATAACGACTTTGCCTCAATGCCCGCTGTGGTGGCCGAGGGCCGTCGTTCTATCAATAACCTGCAGCGCTCTGCCGCGCTCTTTCTGACCAAGACGCTTTTCTCGATGGGCCTGGCGGCGCTGTGCATCGCGCTGCCGCCGTATCCATTCGAGCCCATTCAGATGACGCTCATCAACTTCTTTTGCATCGGCGCGCCGGGCTTTGTGCTGGGCCTGGAGCCCAACAACGCCCGCGTGAAGGGGTCGTTCTTGACCAACGTGCTTAAGCGTGCGTTGCCGGCGTCGATTGCGGTCATTTTGGCCGCGGCGCTCGATATCTTTGTGGCGCGCGTATTTGGCTTTAGCCAGCTTACGCTTTCGACCATGTGCCTGCTCACGTCGTGCGCGGCGAGCGTGAGCCTGATCTGGCGCATCTCGCAGCCGCTCACGCCCTTGCGCGTGGTGCTTTTCGTGTTTGTCGTCGCCGGCATTCTGACGGGCGTTATCGGGTTCCCGGGGCTGCTGTCGATTGCCAACCTGTCGATGGGCCAGATGGTCATTTTGGCGGTTATCGTCGTCTTTACCTGCGCGGTGTTCTTTAAGCTTGCCGCGATGATGGACTCGCTTAAGCCCCGTCGCCGTCATGCGGCCACCGGCTTTGGCCGAGGCGTGCGCGTTCGCCTGGGTCGCGGCGGCGGCAAGGTGAGCTCGACGGGATCGACCGCCGGGCGTTTTGCCAAGCGCGTTGCCGCCGATATGGCGCAGCGCCGTGAGGCGCGCACTGTCCGCGAGGCCGAGGCCCGTGCACTCGAGGGCGTGGCCCAGGCCCAGCCCAAGAAAAAGAAGAGCGCCGTTGCCAAGCGCTCCTGCGTGACCAAATCGGCCCAGGGCATCAAGGTATCGATGCCCAGCAAGAAGAATAAGCCCGTAAAGAAAGACTAGCCCCAACGCCTCCCTAAGTTGCGGTGAAATAGGGACTGTTTAAGCGTTTTAACCTCCTATTCAGTCCCTATTTCACCGCAACTTAGGGGTGAGCGGCGATGTTGAATTGGTGCCTTGCGCTTGTGGGGCCGTGTCGATGTTATGCTCTAACCTCAATTGTTTGAATTGCTTCGGAAAGAGGATGCCGTGATCTGCCCGCATTGCCTAAAGACCATCGAGGACGGCGCCTCGTTCTGCCCCTATTGCAACGCATACGTTGGTCCGGGCGATGGACCCGAGCATACCGAGTTCGTGTTCTGCGACGGCTGCGGCGCCCGTCTGTCCCCGCATGACCGTACCTGTCCCAAGTGTGGACGCCCCGCGCCAGGCATCCTTTCCGAGGACGCGGCCGCATCCGACCTGGCCGCAGGGCGCACGGCCGGCTTTCCGCGCCTGACGCAGGAGCAGATCGATACCGAGGTGCCCCACGCGCCGGCGTCTGCCGCCGCGGTGCTCTCCGACGCAGCCGACCCCAACGAGACCTGCGTGCTGCCTGCCTTCGATAAGGACTTTGGCATCCCCAAGGTCGATATCCCCACGCCGGTGTCCCTGCGTGATGATGCCCAGCCCAAAAAGCAAAAGGCCAAGCGCAAGGTCCACCCCGACGAGGATGCCTATCACAAGCACAAACGCCATATCCCCAAGCCGATCATCGTTATTGCGGTGCTCGCCGCCGTGTGCGGTGGTGCCTATTGGTTTGTGACTGCCGATCCCATGGGCGTCATGCCCGGCTTCTACGACCAGTTTGGCCAAGCAGCCAAGACTACCTTCCCGTCGCGCCAAAAGGGCGAGGCCACCGAGAAAGAGTCCAAGCAGGAGGATGCTTCCGAGGTCGTTCAGGAGGAGACCGTCTTAACCGACGACCAGCTCTATGCCAGGCTCGACGGCCTGTACCAGACCATCGTGTCGTACAGCGACGAGGATCAGATCGGCGAGGTCATCGATTCGTTTAATAACGGGTATCTGCGTACGCCGCTTTCCACCCGCCAGGAGCTGTCGCAGAGCGCCTATGCCCTGCGCGATCAGATTAAAAAGACCCAAGATGAGCTCAACAACCTCAAGGTTCAGGACGACACGGTCTATGCGGAGGACATCGATCATCTAAAGCAGCTTGCCCAATGGATGTACGAGCGTGTCGACGTGATCTGCCAGAGCTGGGATATCTCGCTGTCCATTCCCGACGGCGAGTCGCTGAGCGCCCGTCAGAGCGAGATCCTGGCGCCCATCGCACAAGGCGGCAACAGCGCGCTTAACCAGTACGACGCCAACGTGAGCGCCTGGAGGCCGCAGCAGCGTTCGTAATTTGTTGCCCTCCGGCGGCATAACCTGCGTGCGCAATTGATGGAAGCCCGTGCTTATTGCTACAATTCGTACAAATATGCTTTAAACGCACGAGGAAGGAACCACATGTTTGGTTTTAAGAAAGAGCTCTATACGCCCGAGTACCAGCTCGTCGGTGACGAGTGCGCGGTGATCGAGACGTCGAAGGGCACCATCAAGGTCAAGTTTGACGGTGAGGGCGCCCCCATCCATGTGGCGAACTTTTGCGAGCTTTCCACGATGGGCTTCTATGACGGCCTTAAGTTCCATCGCTATGTGCCCGGCTTTGTGATCCAGGGCGGCGACCCCAATACCCGCGATATGACCGGCGCCGACGTCGCTGCCGGCCTTGAGGGTCCTGACGGCATGCCCGGTACCGGCGGCCCCGGCTACTGCATCAAGGGCGAGTTTGCCACCAATCCGCGCAACAGCCATGTTGACGGCGCGCTTGCCATGGCCCGCTCCATGGATCCCGATTCCGCAGGCTCGCAGTTCTACTTCTGCCTGGGTGCCCAGCACAACCTCGACTCCGGCTATACCGTCTTTGGCACCACGGTCGAGGGCCTCGACGTCATCTCGCAGCTGCGCGCCGGCGACGAGATCGTTCATGTCGAGATCGTTCACGAGTAAAGGGGACTTCCTTGAATAGCCAGCTGATCCAACAGGGCCGCGCCGCTTATCGCGCGGGTGATTTTTCCGCTGCCGCCCAGATGCTTGGCGCGGCAAAGGCTCCCAACGAGATCATGGGTGAGGCCGACCACCTGCGCGGCAACGCCCTGATGCATCTGGGCATGTACGCCGAGGCCGCCGAGGCCTACGCCGCCGCCCTCAACGACGGCGCCTATGGCAAGCGCGGCGCCCTGCTCACCAACCGCGGCAAGGCACTCGCCGCGGTGGGCGACTACACCACGGCCGCCCAGGCGTTCTCTGCAGCTACCCAGGACGCTTCCTACGCCACGCCTTTTAAGGCCTACCTGGGTCTGGGCAACGCGCTGTTCCAGGCGGGCGACTATGCCAACGCCGGCACTGCCTTCCGTCAGGCTGCCATCGACGGCGCCAACCCGGCTCCTGCCGCCGCGCTCGGCGATCTGGGCCGCTGCTTCATCAAACTCGGCCGCCCCGCGGACGCCGTTGAGACCTACCGCACGGCCATCGACTTTGCCGGTCCGCGCGACGATACGCGCGCCCTCAACGCCGGCATGGGCCAAGCGCTTTCCGCCGCCGGCCGTCCCTCCGATGCGCTCGACGCCTTTAACGCTGCTACCGCTGATGGCATCTACCAGCTCACGCCCGAGCAGGCCGACGAGCTTGCCCGCGTGCACGACTCGCTCGCCGCGCTTTCGGCCCAGACGGCCATGTCCACGGCCCCGGCTCCCGCGATGGACGCTCCCGCTGTCGACCCGCTCGATCCCACGGGCGCGACCGGTCAGTTTATGCCCGACCCCTCTGACACTGGCTTCTTTACGCTGTCTGAGTCCGAGATGGTCCAGCAGGACCGCAAACAGGCCAAGGTTCGTCGTCGCCATCGCCACACGGGTCTTAAGATCTTCCTGGTGCTGCTTCTGCTTATCGTGATCGCTGCCGGCGGTCTTGGCTATGCTTATACGCGCGGCATGGGCTACCCCTCGCAGGAGTCCGTCATCACCGACCTGTTCCAGGCTGCCGGTGACGGCGATACCGCCAAGGCCGAGTCCTGCCTGGCCTCGAGCCTGTCCGAGGACGCCAAGGCGATGATCATCTCCTCGATCCCGCAGGGCGCCACCGTCTCCATCGAGGGCATGGATCAGTCCATGACCGAGACCACCGCCAAGGTGAAGGCTTCGCTGTCCAAGGGCGGCGAACAGGAGTACACCGTTAAATTCGTGCGCTCCGACAACCATATCGGTTGGGCCGTTTCCTCCTTCGATATCGATTTCTCGGCCGCTGACAACCAGTAGTGACCTTATGGGATTTGGCTCTGCCCGGCGCTTCACCGCAAGTGAGGTGCCGGGCTTGCGCTAGTATGATGGGCTAGTAGTTTTCCAGCAATCATCCAACACATCAGGAGTTGCGTTGTTTTCTTTGATGGATATGTTCTTCGGTAGCTATTCGGGCGATCTCGCCATCGACCTCGGCACCGCCAATACGCTCGTCTCCGTGCGCGGCAAGGGCATCGTCATCCGCGAGCCCTCCGTTGTCGCTATCGACAAGAACGACGAGCGCATCCTGGCAGTCGGCATCGAGGCCAAGCGTATGCTCGGCCGCACGCCCGGCAACATCGTGGCCGTTCGTCCCCTTAAGGACGGCGTCATCGCCGACTTCGATGTCACCGAGGCCATGCTTCGCTACTTTATCGATAAGGCTTCCGAGAAGCGCTATCCGTGGACTCCGCGTCCGCGCGTTGTCGTCTGCGTTCCCTCCGGCGTCACGTCGGTCGAGAAGCGCGCCGTCTTTGAGGCCACGATCCAGGCCGGCGCTCGCCAGGCCTACCTGATCGAGGAGCCCATGGCGGCTGCCATCGGCGCCGACCTACCCGTCGAGGAGCCCACGGGCTCCATGGTCATCGATATTGGCGGCGGCACCACCGAGGTCGCCGTTATCGCTATGGGCGGTATTGTCGTGTCGCAGTCCATCCGCATTGCCGGCGACGAGTTCGACCAGGCTATCCTCACCCATGTTCGCGATGCCTACAACCTGGCTATCGGCGAGCGCACGGCCGAGGACATCAAGATCAAGGTCGGCTCCGCCGTGCCGCTCAAGGATGAGCTCGATGTCGAGGTCAACGGACGCGACGTTATCACGGGCCTGCCCAAGACCGTGCGCATCGAGAGCGAGGAGATTCGTCGCGCGCTTAACAAGCCGCTCGACGAGATGGCTAAGGCCGTTAAGGACGCTCTGGACGCCACGCCGCCCGATCTTGCTTCGGACCTTATGTACTACGGCATTCTGCTGACCGGCGGCGGTGCACTGCTGCGCGGCCTCGACGTGCGCCTGCGCGACGAGACCGGCGTTTCGGTCAACGTCAGCCCCACGGCGCTCGATAACGTCGTAAACGGCTGCGCCCGCGTGCTCGAGGCCAACGCCTTTGACGGTGGCTTCGTCCAAACCAATGCTTAATTTCCAAAAGGTGGATTCCATTTGGCACGATCTTCGGGTTTCTCTCCAAATCTGAATACCAAGCGACAATCAACGGGTATGCGCCCGTTGATTGTTTTCAGCCTCATTTCGGTGTTGCTGCTCACGTTTTATATCCGTGAGGGCGAGGCCGGGCCGATTCATGCCGTGCGCTCGGGCGTGACGACGATTACCTCGCCGGTGCGCTTTTTGGGCTCGGCCGTGGCGGCTCCCTTCAACGCGATCGGCAACGTGTTCTCCAACCTCACGGCTTCGCAGGAGTCGCTCGACGACCTCAAGAAGCAAAACGAGGTGCTGACCTCTAAGGTCGCCGAGCTTTCCGAGGCTCAAAAGACTGCCGAGCGCCTGGAAGGCCTGGTCGGGCTGCAATCGACCTACAACCTTAAGTCGACCGCCGCTCGTATTGTCGGTGCGTCGGGCGATGCCTGGACCTCGACCGTTACCATCGACAAGGGCTCTGCCGACGGCCTTACCATCAACATGCCCGTGACGAGTTCTGCCGGTGTTATCGGGCAGATTATCGAGGTATCGGCCAAGACCTCTACCGTACGCCTGATTGGCGACGAGAACTCGGGCGTGTCCGCCATGGGTCAGGATACGCGCGCCCAGGGTATGCTGCAGGGCCAGCCCGATGGCACCCTGCGCCTTGAGTATGTGAGCGTCGACTCCGACGTCAAAGTGGGCGACATCATCGTGACCTCTGGCATTGGCGGCGTGTTCCCCAAGGGCCTGCCGCTCGGCACCGTCTCCTCGGTGGAGAAGTCGGCCAACGATGTGTATTACACCATCGTGGTGCGCGCTCAGACCACGGCCGAGAACAACGAGGAAGTGCTGGTCATTACCTCGCTGACCGACGAGCAGTCGGCCTCGGACGAGGACGTGAGCGCGGCCAACAGCACGCCGCAGGGAACGTCGCGCGATGCTGCGACCAAGACGAAGGACGAGAGCTCGGATGACAGTTCCGACACGTCCGAGACGACCGATTCCGGCTCGAGCGAATAGGGGGCATGTCCATGGATCTACACGAGCAGGGGGCGAGCTCCCGCACGTTTGTAATCGCCGCCATTGTGTGCGTGTTGCTGCAGGCAGGCCTGGCGCCGCAGATCTCCATTGCGGGCGGTCGCGTCAACTTTATGATTATCCTGGTATGCCTGAGCGTGTTCTCGGGCGATCCCACGCGGGCTGTCGTCTGCGGTTTTTGCAGCGGTCTGTTCTATGATCTTTCCGCCGCCGTTCCGGTGGGCGTTATGTCGCTGCTGTTGACGGTGGGCAGTTTTGCCCTGGTGCACAGCGCTGCCGGTCAGACGAGCGGCTCCACGAGCGCGCGCGGTATTACCGTGGGCGCCTTCGCGCTTGCCATCAACGTGGTCTACAGCATCATCTTGCTGTTTATGGGTCTGGAGACGAGCTTTGTGGTGGCTGTTTTTGGCCATGCGCTGCCGTCTTCGATCCTGACGGGTCTGGTTGCCATTCCGTTTTTGATGTCCGGTGTCGTGCCGCAGTCCGGTTACGGATTCTCCGCACGCGGTGGTCATCAGACGGGTATGCGCTTCAAGCCCAAGACCCGCAAACTCAAATAGGGGAGGCCCGTAGATGTCTTCCCAGATGACGGTTATCATCGCCGGTATCGTGCTGGTCGTGGCCATTGTGGTCGCGCTGGTCATCATGCGCCGCGGCGATTCCCGTTTTACCTACGATACGCAGCATGGAACGGCCCCGCGCGCCACCGAAGGCGAGGGCAATACCGCCGCGACCGCCTTCAAGGGTCGATTCTCCATCCTCACCGCCGGCGTGGGCGCGATGTTTGCCGCGCTCGCCGTCAAGCTGTGGGGCATGCAGATGGTCTCGTCGGACTACTACGACAAGCAGGCCAAGAGCAACCAGACGCGTACTGTCACTACGCCGGCTGTGCGCGGGCGAATCCTTGATCGCAATGGCGTGGCACTTGTGCAAAACCGTCCCTCACTTGCCGTTGTCGCCTATCGCGACCTGGCCGATGACACCGTGCTGGTGCGCCATCTTGCCAACGTGCTCGGTATGCCCTACGTCGCGGTGCTGCGCAATATCCAGGACAATTCCGAGGGCGCTCAGAGCCTGCATACCATCGCGACGGACGTGCGCCGCTCCACGGTTGCCTATATCAAGGAACATGCCGGCGAGTTCCCGGGCGTGAAGATTGCCGAGCGCACCGAGCGCCAGTACCCGTACGGCGAGACGGCTTGTCACATTTTGGGCTATACCGGCACCATTACCTCCGAGCAGCTCGAGGCGCAGAACAAGAAGGCTTCGGGCGATAACGATAGCGCCGCCGGTCAGATTACGTACCAGTCGGGCGATATCGTGGGTCAGGCGGGCGTCGAGAGCTACTACGAGAACTTGCTGCAGGGTATTCGCGGCGAGCAGACGGTGAAGGTCGATGCCTCGGGCAATGTGACCGGACAGGCCGGCGCTGTGCCCGCCAAGGCCGGCTCCGACATCAAGCTCACACTTGACCTCAAGATTCAGCAAGCCTGCGAGACGGCGCTTGCAAGTGCCATTGAGCTCGCTAAGACCACAGGCCACAGCGACGCCGGCAACGGTGCTGTGGTGTGCCTCGACCCCAATAACGGCGAGATTCTGGGCATGGCCAGCGAGCCCAAGTTCGATCCTTCGGTGTTTATCGGCGGCGTCTCCAACGATGTTTGGACTGAGCTCAACGATGACGAGGGTTCGCATCCGCTGCTCAACCGCGCCATTAGCGGCCAGTACATGTCGGCTTCGACCATTAAGCCGCTCTCGGCGCTGGCTGGTCTTGAGTTTGGAACCTACACTTCAACGCAGACAACCAACTGCACCGGCTATTGGACGGGTCTGGGCAAGTCGTGGGGCAAGCGTTGCTGGCTTCAATCCGGACATGGTGTCATGACGCTGCAGTCCGGTATCGCCAATTCCTGCGACCCCGTGTTCTACGACATGGGCAAGGCGTTCTTTTATGACGAGCAACATCCCGAGGGCCTGCAGGAGGTCTTTCGTCGCTGGGGCCTGGGCAAGACCTGCGGCATCGACCTGCCGAGTGAGGGCACGGGCCGTATTCCCGATGCCGAGTGGAAAGAGTCTTACTTTACCGACGCATCTGCCGAGGACCGCAAGTGGAATGCCGGCGATATGACCAACATTGCCATCGGCCAGGGCGACATCCTGGTGACGCCCCTGCAGATGGCGTGCGCCTATATGGGTCTTGCCAACGGCGGCAAACAGTACGTGCCTCACGTGTTTTTGTCAGCCGTGTCGCGCGATGGCGACGGCGATGCCTATAAATACAACGGCAAGGGCAAGAAGAAGCGCCTGGAGGCCAAGATCAACAGCGATTCGGATTTGGCTCTTGTCCGCAACGGCATGCACGATGTGATTTACTCCGCGTCGACTTCGACCGCCGCGCACTTTAACTCCCTGACCCCTACGGTCTACGGCAAGTCCGGCACGGGCGAGAAAAGCGGCGAGGACGATTACGCGTGGTTTTGCGCCTACGCGCCGGCCGATGACCCTAAGTACGTGATTGCCACTATCTTGGAGCAGGGCGGTGGCGGCTCCGATACCGCGTTGCACGTCGTGCGCGATGTCCTCGGTGCGATTTATGACGAGCCCGACACGTCGACGGCCACGGGCGATTCCTCGGTTCGATAGGAGGTTGCGATGGACTTTTCGCCGGCGGACCTGTTCCGCTCAACCAAAACCGGCTCTCGCAGCAGCCTGGACCGCGTTAACAAGCAGCTCTCGGCCTCGCGCGGCACGTTCCGCCAGAAGGTACACATCGGCGTGCTGCTGGCTGCCGTCGCGCTCGTTGCCTATGGCGCCATCATTATTTGGTCGGCGTCGCAGTTTAAGGCCGATGCCTCGTTCTCGCGCCACCTGCTGGGCATTGGCATTGGCGCGGTGCTGGCGGTGCTCGTTTGGCGCACCGACCTGCGTGGCATTTCCAACTTTTCGACGGCTCTGCTCGTCGTCGATCTCATCGTGATCTTCTCGCCTAAGATTCCGGGCCTGTCCTACACGGGCGGCTTGGGAATGACGGGTTGGATCAAGATTCCCGGTATCGGCCTGACCTTCCAGCCCGTTGAGCTTGCCAAGCTCATCACCATTTTCTTTATGGCCACGCTTGGCTCGCAATACAACGGCCGCATCGATACCGTTCGCGACTACATTAAGCTCTGCGGCATGCTGTCCATTCCGTTCTTGGCCGTCGTCGCCATGGGCGACCTGGGCTCGGGCCTGGTCGTGCTGGTCTCGGGTGCCATCGTCATCTGCATGAGCGGTGCACGCCGCGAATGGGTGTTGTCGACCTTGGCCCTGCTGGTTGGTTTGATTGCGCTCATCTTGGCGCTCGACTCGGTCTTTGATTCGCTCCTTGGCCACGACGTGCTTATCAAGCAGTATCAGATGAACCGTCTGACAGTCTTCATCGACCCCGACAAAGCCGATTCGGATGATGCCTACAACCTGCAGCAGTCGCTCATTGCCGTCGGCTCGGGTGGCTTCTTTGGTAAGGGCTTGGGCCACGCGACGCAGTCGGCCGGCGGCTTTCTACCCGAGTTCCACACCGACTTCGTCTTCGCCTTCCTGTCCGAGACGTTCGGCTTCTGCGGTTCCTTTTTGCTTCTGTGCCTCTACGTGCTGCTGATCTTTTCGACAATCCGCGTTGCCTTTAAGTGCGAGTCATTGTTCTTGCGCCTATCGTGCGTGGGCATCGTCGGCATGTGGGCGTTCCAGACCTTCGAGAACATCGGCATGTGCATTGGCATGATGCCGATTACCGGTATTCCGCTGCCGTTTATTAGTTTTGGTTCGTCGTCGATGATGATTCAGTTGCTGACGGTGGGTATCGTACAATCCATATGGCGGCATCGTTCGGGCGCCGCGTAACCGCTGGAGGGGTTTGCCATGAAGATTCCCGTAGATAAGTTGACCAGCGCTTTTAAGATGGGCGCGTCTGTTAAGAAGGATTCCGATACACCGGTGCGTGTCTCGGTTTACCTTGATTCGACTGCGTCTCGCTTTTTGGTCGAGACGGTGCGCGATGCCTTTGTGCCGCAGACGACTTCGGGCATTGTGCGTGTTGATCGCCTGGGGGAGGACCGTATCGTTCCCAAGGCCGATACCGACGTGGTGCTGGTCCTCTCGTGCGGATCCGACCGCCTGGAGAGTGCTGTGCAGGAGCTCGTGATTGCCGGCGCGCCCGTGTGCGTGCTTGCCGAGTCCGCCGTCGAGGTGCCGTTCGTTGAGGAATCTACGCCCATGCTCGGCGTGGTGGCGGCGACCGATAAGACCTATCTGCTCGAGACGCTTGCCCGCTGGATCCTCGATCGTACGGACAAGGAGACGGCTTTTGCCGCCAACTTTGCCTTTATGCGCATCGCGGCGGCAAATCGCATCATTACCTCGTGCGCGCTCACCAACATGGCGACGGGCGCCCTGGTGTTTTTGCCGGGTGCCGACTATCCCGTGATGGCTCTGGCGCAGGTGGGTATGCTCTTTGAGCTCGCGGCCATCTTTGGGCGCGGCATTAAGCCCGAGCGCGGCTACGAGGTGGCGGGCGTGCTCGCCGGCGGTCTGGTGATTCGATCCGTCACCCGTGCATTGGTAAAGCAGACGCCGCATATCGGCTTTGCCGTGAAGGCGCTTACCGCCGCCGCGGGTACCTATGGCATGGGTCGCGCGCTCGTGTCGCTCTACGAGCGCGATGTGGACTACAGCCGCGCCAATGAGGTTGTCAACGCCACGTTTTCGCGCGTTCGCGACCTGGTGACCACGGTCTCCGGTGCCACCCGTCCTATGGCGTCCTACCAAGACGCATCCGATCTCGCTGCTTAGGGGTTTTCTGTTGCGCGTTGCATACCAAGACTGTTTTCATCTGATCGAGCCGCTGCTCGCCAAGGTCGAAAAGCCGAGTCGCTATATTGACCACGAGTGGGGCACGCTCTCAAAGGCCGATGCCGACTATCGCTGCTGCATGATCTATCCGGACGTGTATGAGGTCGGTCTGCCCAACCAGGGCATCGCTATTCTCTACAACATCCTTAATCAGGCCGAGGGCATTTCCTGCGAGCGCGGCTACGTGCCGTGGCCCGATATGGGCGATGCCATGCGCGAAGCGGGGATTCCGCTGCTGTCGCTCGAGGGCGCAGCGCCCGTGGCCTCGTTCGACATCGTCGGCATGCATGTGCCGCACGAGATGGCTGTGACGAACTTCCTCGAAGCGCTCGATCTCGCCGGCATTCCGCTGTTGGCTGCCGACCGTACTGAGGACGACCCCATCATCGTCGCCGGTGGTCCCTCGGTGTATAACCCCGAGCCGTACGCGGCCTTTTTCGATGCCATCCTCATTGGCGAGGGCGAGGAGTCGCTGCTCGAGATCTGCCAGCTGCATCGCCGCTTGCGCGACGAGGGCGTCTCGCGCGCTCAGATTGTCGAGCAGCTCGCGACGGTCGCCGGTACCTATGTGCCGTCCCTGTATAAGGTGCGTCATGACGAGCCCTGCTCGCCGCATGGCTACACCGTGCCGCGCGAGGGCAAGGACGTCCCGCCGGTAGTCTACAAGCGCGTCGTCGAGGACTTTGGTGCCACCAATCCGCTTTCTCAGTCGTGCGTGCCGTATGCGCAGCTCGTCCATGATCGCCTGTCTATCGAGATCCTGCGTGGCTGCGCCCGCGGCTGCCGTTTTTGCCAGGCAGGCATGACGTATCGTCCGGTACGCGAGCGCTCGGCCGACCAGATCGTGTCATCGGTGATTCAGGGCTTGGAAAAGACTGGCTATGACGAGGTGTCGCTTACCTCGCTTTCGACGACCGACCACTCCTGTATCCGCGACGTGCTCGGCAGGCTTAACCGTCGTCTGGAGGACACGGGCATTCGCGTGTCCATTCCCTCGCAGCGCCTGGATTCATTTGGCGTTGATATGGCCGAGTCGGTCGCTGGCGAAAAGAAGGGCGGCCTGACGTTCGCGCCCGAGGCGGGCAGCCAGCGTATGCGCGACATCATCAACAAGAATGTGACCGAGGAGGACTTGGATCGCGCGGCCAAGGCAGCCTTCGAGGCCGGCTGGAACCGCATGAAGCTCTACTTCATGATGGGCCTTCCCGGCGAGCGCGACGAGGACATCGTGGCTATCGCCAACCTGGCCGATCACGTGCTGGAGCTCGGCCGCTCCGTGGTGCCCAAGGCGCGCCGCGGGTCTATCTCGGTGTCTATCTCTGTTTCGGTCTTTATCCCCAAGGCGGCAACGCCCTTCCAGTGGTGCCCGCAGCTCGATTACGACGACGTCAAGCGCCGCCAGAAGCTGCTCATCACGAGCGTGCGCAACCGCGCCGTTCGCGTGCACTACCACGATGCGGAGACCTCGCTTATCGAGGCTGCGCTCTCCCGTGCCGGTCGCGATATGACGCCGGTCATCATCGATGCCTGGCGTGCGGGCTCGCGCTTCGACGCCTGGGTGGAGCACTTCTCGCTCGACAACTGGAAGGAGGCCGCTGCCAAAAACGGCATCGACCTCAACGAGCTGGTGCACCTGCCCTACGAGCTGGACTGGCGCCTGCCCTGGGAGCACGTGAGCCCCGGCTGCTCGCGCGGCTTCCTCGAGCGCGAGTACCGCCGTTCGCTCGAGGGTGTCACGACGCCCGATTGCACCCGCACGTCGTGCACCGGCTGCGGAATCTGCCCCACGCTCCACGCAAAGAACGTATTGATGGGTGATCGCGCATGAGTGAGCGCTTGACCGACAATCCCACGCTCTTTAGGCTGCGCGTTCGCTACGGCAAGCGTGATCGCCTTAAGTACCTGGGCCATCTGGAACTAATCCATACCATTGAGCGCATCGTGCGCCGTGCGGGCCTGCCCTATGCCGTGACGCAGGGCTTCTCGCCGCATATGCGCGTGGGCTTTTCGTCGGCGCTGCCCGTTGGCACGTCGTCGACCTGCGAGTGGTATGACCTGTTTATGACCGAGTTCGTCGCTCTCGACGAGGCCTTTGAGCGCCTAGCCGCTGCATCGCCTGCCGATCTGGCGCCTATCGAGGCTGCCTACATCGACGTGCGCACGCCGGCACTGACAGCCCAGCTTACGCGTCTGTCGTATCGCATCGACTTGCACCTGGACCCCGAGGCCCCCGTGAGCGCCGACGAGGTGCGCGCTGCGATCGACACGCTGCGTGCGGGTCATGGCATTGACTATGCGCGCGGCAAAAAGAGCAAACGCCTGGACTTGGATCATACGCTCGTGGGCTATGAGCTCACGGCAGGGGAGCGCCCGGACCATCTGGTGCTTATGCTCGACACCCATGCCGACAACGAGGGCTCCATGCGTCCGGAGATTTTGCTTTCTGCTGCTGATGTTTTGTTGCAGGGCTTGACCCCGGGCGTCGATGCACCTATTGTTTCCACCGGTATGCAAGACCTCGTGACCATCTGCTCCTACGATGTCGAGCGTCAGAATCAAGCATGCGAAGACGACGAGGGCCGACTCGTCAGCCCCATACCTGTGCGAACTTGTGGATTTGCTCCACATACTCGTTGACGGGGGTATTATCGCCTGCTACTATATTCGGCTGTTGCACTAACTGATGCATGAAGGGCAAGTAAACATGTACGCAATCGTTAACACGGGCGGCAAGCAGTACAAGGTCGCCACCGACGATGTCATCACCGTCGAGAAGATCGAGGGCAATGAGGGCGACAAGGTCACCCTGCCGGTCATCTTCCTCAACGATGGTAAGAAGATCGTCACCGATCCCGACAAGCTGGCCAAGGCCAAGGTTACCGCTCAGATCGTTGAGCAGTTCAAGGGCGAGAAGCAGCTGGTCTTCAAGTTCCACAAGCGTAAGCGCTATCGTCGTCTGAAGGGTCACCGTCAGCAGCTCACCAAGCTGAAGATCGTGAAGGTCCAGGCTACGTCCCGCGCCAAGAAGGCTGTCAAGGCAGAGGCCGAGGCTGTTGCCGAGGCTCCCGTCGCCGAGTAGATTACACTCGTAACGAAAGAGTAGGTATACACAATGGCACACAAAAAAGGACTCGGTTCCTCCCGTAATGGCCGTGACTCCCGCGGTCAGCGCCTTGGCACGAAGCGCTTCGCCGGCCAGACGGTAACCACGGGCACGATTCTCGTCCGTCAGCACGGCACGCACATCCACCCGGGTGAGAACGTTGGCCGTGGCAAGGACGACACGCTGTTCGCGCTGGTCGACGGTACCGTTGAGTTCCACAAGGGTATCAAGCACAGGGTCAGCGTACGCCCGCTCGCGAACGCGTAATTCACCCTTCATAGAGCACATATGTGGGAGGCACTTGAGTTTTAGGATTCAAGGGTCTCCCTCTTTTTGTAGGAGGCGATTCTGTTGTCACAGTTCACCGATATCAGCCGCATTAACGTGTGCGGCGGCGACGGCGGTGCCGGATGCATGTCGTTTAGGCGCGAGGCCTTTGTCCCCAAGGGTGGCCCCGATGGCGGCGACGGCGGTCGTGGCGGCAATGTCGTCATCCAGGCCGATGCTCAGCTGTCTTCGCTGATCGATTACCGCTTTAAGCATCACTTTCGTGCCGAGCGCGGAACGCACGGTCAGGGCGCCCGCCGCAATGGCAAGAGCGGCGAGGACCTGATCCTTAAGGTTCCCATGGGTACCGTGGTGCGCGAGCTCGACCCCGAGACGCAAACCCCGATGTTTGAGATTGCCGACTTGGTTCATGATGGCGAGCGCGTTGTCGTGGCGCCCGGCGGTGCCGGTGGCCTGGGCAATACGCACTTTGTGACGTCGGTGCGCCGCGCGCCCGCGTTCGCCCAGCTGGGCGAGCCGGCCGAGGAGCACTGGATTGAGCTCGAGATGAAGCTCATGGCCGATGCCGCGCTCGTGGGCTTCCCCTCGGTGGGTAAATCCTCGCTTATCGCGCGCATGAGTGCCGCCCGACCCAAGATCGCCGACTATCCGTTTACCACGCTCGTGCCCAACCTGGGTATGGTGCGTGCCGGCGAGTACTCCTATGTCGTTGCCGACGTCCCCGGCCTCATCGAGGGCGCGAGCGTGGGCAAGGGTCTGGGTCATCAGTTCCTGCGCCATATCGAGCGCACGGCACTCATCATGCATGTCGTCGATATGACGGGCGGTTTTGAGGATCGCGATCCGGTCGAGGACTATCGCGTTATCAACCGCGAGCTCGAGCAGTATGGCGCCGAGCTTTCGGAGCGTCCGCAGATCGTTGTAGCCAACAAGTGCGATGCGCCGGGAACGGCTGACAAGATTGCCGACCTTAAGCGTGCAGCGCTCGACGATGGACATATGTTCTTTGCCGTGTCTGCTGTGACGGGCGCCGGCCTCAACACGCTGATGCTTGCCGTGGGCGAACAGGTGGCCAAGCTGCGCGCCGAGTTGGCTGTCTCCGATGAGCCGGTCGATCTGCGCGACGATGAGTGGGAGCGCCGTCGCCTGCAGCGTGAGAAGCGTTTCCGTATTGTTCAGGAAGAGCCCCATGCTTTCCGCGTGGTCGGTCGCGCCATCGAGCGCATGGTTATCCAGACCGACTGGGAAAACGAGGAAGCCGTCATCTACCTGCAGCATAAGTTTGCGCGCATGGGTGTTGACGACGCGCTCGAGAAGGCCGGCTGCCGTGCGGGCGACGAGGTCCGCATTTGCCAGCGCGCCTTTGACTTTGAGGGCGCCGAGGACTTCTCGGAGTACGAGGAGGATCTCGAGGACGCAGACGTTGAGGTTATTGACGTAGCCGATGCTGCGGACGATGGCGTTGAGATTGTCGATGCGGCAGAAGTCGCGGACGATGTCGAGACCCCGGAGGGCGAGTAAGTCATGTCGCTGCGCGGTGGAATTGGTCTGCCTGAGCTGCCTATCAAGGATGGGCAGGAGTTTCGGCTTGGCATTATGGGTGGCACCTTCGACCCGATTCATTACGGGCACTTGGTTACTGCTGAGCAGGCGCGCGAGTCGCTCGACTTGGACGCCGTGCTCTTTATGCCGGCCGGCTCTCCCGCCTTTAAGCTCGACAAACCGGTGACGCCTGCCGAGGACCGTTATGCCATGACGGTCCTCGCAACCGCTGCGAATCCGGCTTTTTTGGCGAGCCGTTTCGAGGTCGACCGTCCGGGCGTGACCTATACGGCCGATACGCTTCATGCCCTTCGCGACTTTTACCCGCCTCAGGTAAAGCTCTACTTTATTACGGGCGCCGACGCGATTATCGATATTGTGACCTGGCACAATGCTGATGAGATTGCCGAACTGGCAACCTTTATTGCTGCGACACGTCCCGGCTTTGACATCGATACTGCTCGCGCACGAATCAAAGAGTCGGGCCTGCCGTTTGACGTGCGTTATATCCAGATTCCGGCGCTGGCGATCAGCTCGACCAACATTCGCAAGCGAGTTGCCCGTGGCATGAGCGTGCGCTATCTTACGAGCGAGTCCGTGCTCGGCTATATTCGCAAACGCGGGCTGTATACCGATCTGGGTCAAGAAGATTTTGAGTGATGGGGGTCTCCGTTGTCGGTAGAGGATCAGTTTGAGGGCGACGAGCGCGCATTGTTGACGCGTATCCACGAGTTGCTCGATGTGCGCATGAAGGATAAACGTAAGCGCTACGTTCATTCGCTCGGGGTTGCCGAGACTGCACTGCACCTAGCCGAGGTATACGGTGTCGACCGCTTTGATGCCGCTGCCGCCGGTCTGATTCACGACTGGGATAAGGTACTCTCCGACGACGAGCTGGTCACGCGCGCTCTGCATTACGGCATTAAGATTGTCGGCTCTCCGTCTGCCGCGACGCCGCTTTTGCATGGCCCGGTTGCCGCCTATGAGCTTCCGCAGCTATTTCCCGAGCTGTCGCCGGCGGTCTTTCAGGCTGTCGACCGTCACACCGTGGGCGCCTGCGACATGACGCCGCTCGATATGGTGGTCTTTGTGGCCGATGCCATCGAGCCCAACCGCCATGGCGATTATGCTCACGCGCTGCGCAAGATGGTGGGGGAGTCGACGCTTGACGAGTTGTTCTTCTCCTGTTTTGCGCAGGGTCTGGTCTACGTGATCCAGTCCGGGCGCTATCTTTATCCCACGGCTATTACGATTTACAACCATTACGCCCAGCTGCGCTAGCTCGGGTGTGTCTAGAAAGAGGTATTCCATGGCCGACGAGACCATGACCGACGAGCAGATTCTTGAAGGTGTGGAGCACAAGAGCTTCGTTGCCACGTCCGACCGTACCGCCGCCTCGCTGTCCGCGAGCGGTGTCGCCGCCGAGGATGTCGCCCGCGCCGCCGCGCAGGCCGCCTACGACAAGAAAGGCGAGGACGTGCAGGTGCTCGATCTGACCGAGCTCTCCGACGTGTGCGACTACTTTGTGCTCGCCACCGGTACCAATAACCGTCAGGTCGATTCTATTGTTGATGAGATCGAGGAGAAGGTCGCCGAGGCTTGCGGTGAGCATCCGTTCTCCATCGAGGGTCGCGAGCAGAAGACCTGGATGCTCATGGACTACGGCTCGGTCGTCGTCCACGTCTTCACCCCCGAGGCACGTGATTTCTACCGTCTCGAGAAGCTCTGGGGCGACGCCCCCCAGCTCCCCCTCAACCTCCTCTAGGACCTTTTTTGGGCGGGGCTTCTCTGGAGCTTCCCTCTATCGTTCGCCGGGCAGTTGCACTACCTGCAGCTGCCCGGCTTTCTTTTTGCCCAAAGGCGGTTAATCGTTGAAGCGGGATTGGCGGCCGAAGGATAGGGCGGTGTCGCCGAATTTGTCTCGGACGGCGTCGATGGCGACGGAGAGGTCGCGGCGGTCGCTGGATTGGGCTCCGCGGTCATCGATCTCGCAGAACAGGTCGGTTTGGATACCGTCTTGGTGGTTGAAGTCGCTCATGCCGATACCCGCCAGACGCACGTGCATGCCTTCTTGCCAGATATTGTCGAGCAGCTCGAGCGCTACGGCCACAAAGATATTCTCGTCGTCGGTGGGGTGGGGCAAGCGGCGCTGTGCCGTGCGTCCACTGCCGTAAGAGTATTTGAGCTTGAGCGTCACCGTGGCGCCCGTCAGCCCCTGACGGCGCAGGCGGCGCCCAACCGACTCGCCCAGCAGCGCGATCGCCGCCTCGATATCCCCACGCTCAGTCAAATCCTTCGCAAAGGTGCGCTCATTGCTCACCGATTTAACTTCACGTTCCTCATCCAGACTGGTGACCTCTGATACTTCGAGCCCCAAAGCACGTTGACGCATGCGCTCGCCATTCACGCCAAAGATTGCAGCCAGGGTGGACTCTGGCGCGCGTGAAAGCTCGCCGAGTGTATAGATGCGCATGCGACGGAGCCGCTCCTCGGCCGAGCGCCCGATGCCGCTCATGGCGGACACGGGCAACGCGGCCAAAAACCGCTGCTCGGTTCCCGGGCGCACAATGGTCAGACCAAACGGCTTGTCGCGCTCGCTTGCGATTTTGGCAACGGTCTTGTTGCACCCAACGCCGATGGAGCACGTCACCCCCAGCGCCGCAACGCGGTCGCTTATACGCCGCGCAACCAGCAGCGGGTCTTCGGGTGCAAAGCGGCCCGGTGTGATATCGATAAAGGCCTCGTCGATGGACACACGCTCCACGCGCGGCGTCTCGTCGGCGAGAATCGCCATGACCTGCGCGCTCACTTCACGGTAGCGATCAAAGTGTCCGTGCGTCCAAATGGCCTGCGGGCACAGGCGCCGCGCCTCGGCCGAGGCCATGGCAGAATGCACGCCAAAGCGACGTGCCTCGTACGAACACGTGGACACGACGCCGCGTGACTCGGCGTCTCCGCCCACGATGAGCGGCTTTCCGCGCCATTCGGGATGATCGAGCATCTCCACGCTCGCAAAAAATGCATCGAGGTCCATCAGGCCCACCGCCGGACCCGTCCAGGGCGGCGGCGTGACGCCCGCAGCATCCTCATAACCGTATGTATGTTCGCGTCTTTCCATGTCATGAGTATACCGCGCAGCTCATGTGGGGTGCGTGTATGTGCTTGCAAATCGCGAATTCTTGTCTAAGATATGGATTTGCCCTCGACTACACCGAAGAAGTTGGTCTCACGGACTTCACCTGCCCGCGTCGATGGCGTATTATGTTCAACTGTTTGTTTGTAGTTGCAGCCTAAAGCTGCTTGGTTGGAGGAGTTTCCTTTGGCAGTCAAGATTCGCCTTGCTCGTCACGGCGCTAAGAAGCGTCCGTACTACCGTGTCGTCGTCGCCGATTCCCGCGCCCCGCGTGACGGTCGTATCATCGAGGAGGTTGGCCGCTACAACCCGATGACCGCCCCCAAGACCATCAACCTCGACCTCGAGAAGATCGCCGACTGGCAGTCCAAGGGCGCTCAGCTCACCGACGCTGTTGCCGCTCTGGTCAAGGCCGCCAACGAGGGCGAGAAGACCGAGACCGTCGTCAAGAAGTCCAAGAAGCAGCTCGCCAAAGAGGCCGAGGCCGCTAAGGCTGCCGCTGAGGCCGCTGAGGGCGCCGAGGAGTAAATCGTGCCTGAGGTTGACGCTGCACAGCTCGAGGGTGAGGCAATGCTCTCAGATCGCATCGCCGATCTCGTCGAATATCTCGTTGTTCAGATCGTCGACGACCCGGATTCCGTGAGCCTCGAGGTCATCGATGGTGACGACGCCTCTACGATTGAGGTTTCGGTTGCCGAGGATGACGTCGCTAAGGTCATCGGCCGTCGTGGCCGTACCATCAAGGCCATTCGCACGCTCGCCCGTGCACTGGCCGCTCGCCTCGACACCGCTGTCGAGGTAGAGGTTCTGGGCTAGGACCTTGAGGTCCCAGTACAAAAACATCGCCCGTGTGGTCAAGCCGCACGGAAGGAAGGGGGAGGTCCTCGCGCAGCCGCTGCGGGGGCTTCCTTCTGTATTGGAGCCGGGTATGCGTGTCGCCCTGACGCCGCCGGCGCTCAAGCGCGACCGTTTTTGCACGGTCGTGTCCGTCACCGATACGGGCGATGGCGATCTGGTCTCGTTTGAGGGCATAGATGACTTGACGGCCGCTGAGGGCATCACCGGATGCTATGTGCTGGCAAATCGTGACGACTTTGAGCTCGATTCGCTCGACGCTGCCTATACCGACCTGTTGGGTCGTGAGGTGGTCGACGAGCGCTTTGGGTCGCTCGGCACGATTGTCGAGATCATGTCGACGCCCGCCAACGATGTTTGGGTTGTCGAGGGCGATCGGTACGGCGAGGTGCTGATTCCCGTGGTCGAGCAGGTTGTGCTCGATCTTCCCGACACAGGAACAATTTCCGTCCACATTATGGACGGCTTGATCGATATGGACAAGTAGGGAGGACAGCATGCTGATTGAGACCCTTTCGGTCTTTCCCGAGATGTTTGAGCCCGTCATGTCCACGTCGATTTTGGGCCGCGCTCGCAAGGCCGGTCTTTTTGATTTTAAGGCGTATAACCTGCGCGACTGGACGCACGACCGCCATCGCACCGTCGATGACGAGCCGTATGGCGGCGGGCAGGGCATGCTCATGAAGGTCGAGCCCATTGCCGAGGCCATCGAGGCTATTAGCTCCGAGGGTCCCAAGCCCACCGTGGTGTTCTTTACGCCCTGCGGCGAGCCCTTTACGCAGCACGTGGCCGAGCGCCTGCTCAAAAGCGAGCGTCTGCTGTTTGTATGCAGCCGCTACGAGGGTGTCGACGAGCGCGCGTATGCGTATGCCGACGAGCGCCTGTCGATCGGCGACTACGTGCTTACGGGCGGCGAGCTTCCCGCCATGGTCGTTGCCGACGCCGTCGTGCGTCTGATTCCCGGCGCCTTGGGTGACGAGATGAGCAACGTCGATGAGTCGTTCTCGACTGCCGAGGACGGTGGCCTGCTCGAGTACGCGCAGTACACCCGTCCCGCCGAGTTCAACGGCGAGGGCGTGCCGCCGGTGCTCGTGAGCGGCGACCATGCCAAGGTTGACGCCTGGCGCCGTAAGAATGCCATCGAACGCACCTGCCGCTGGCGTCCCGACCTGATCGAGACGGCGCGGCTTACGCCCGAGGAGCGCGCATACGCGCAAGAGATCCTGGATGCGTCGTATTCGCAGAGCGAGGAGTGAGAATGGTTCCTTCGCAGCATTCCGAGCTAAAGGGTGCGTTTGAGTGGGTCGTGGTCGTCGCGATCGCACTGGTCGCTACCTTCTTGATTCGTTCGTTTGTGGTCGAACCCTTTGTGGTGCCCACCGGTTCCATGGAGTCCACGATCGAGATCGGCGACCAGATCCTGGCGCAAAAGGTGAGCCTCGAGCTCGGCCAGCCCGTCAGCCAAGGCGATATCGTGGTGTTCCACAACCCCGATGCTTCGTCCGAGCATGACGTGCTGGTAAAGCGCGTCATCGCTACGGCCGGCCAGACGGTCGACCTTCAGGACGGCAAGGTGGTCGTTGATGGCCAAGCGCTCGACGAGGGCTACACGACCGGCATGAGCTGGCCGCTTTCGGTCCAGGCTCCCGGCGCTCAGGTAAGCTATCCCTACACCGTTCCCGACGGGTGCGTGTGGGTGATGGGCGACAACCGCGAAAACTCTGCCGACTCACGCTACTTTGGCCCGGTCGACCGCTCCGACTTGATCGCCGTGGCGCTTGTGCGCTACTGGCCGCTCAACCGTATCGGCGCTATCGACTAAAAACAGCTATAGTACAGTACCTAACCGTGTAATCGTTTCGACGAGGGGATATTAGAGGCATGAACGCTTCATCGCTTTCCTTCCAAGACATCATCCTGCGCCTCCAGCAGTACTGGGGCGAGCAGGGCTGCGTCATTATGCAGCCCTATGACTCCGAGGTCGGTGCCGGTACCTTCCACACCGCGACCACGTTGCGCTCGCTCGGTCCCGCCGAGTGGCGCACCTGCTACGCTCAGCCTTGCCGCCGTCCCGCCGACGGCCGCTACGGCGAGAACCCCAACCGCATGCAGCACTACTATCAGTTCCAGGTGCTCATCAAGCCGTCGCCGGTCAACGCTCAGGAGCTCTACCTGGGGTCTCTTGCTGCCATTGGCCTGGACCCCAACGACCATGACGTCCGTTTTGTCGAGGACGACTGGGAGAGCCCGACCCTGGGTGCCTGGGGCCTTGGATGGGAGGTCTGGCTCAACGGCATGGAGGTCACGCAGTTCACGTACTTCCAGCAGGTGGGCGGCATCGAGGTCGACCCCGTGCCCGTCGAGATCACCTACGGCCTGGAGCGCATCGCCATGTACGCCCAGGGCGTCAACTCCGTCTACGACCTGGTGTGGAGCTATCTGCCCGATGGCACGCCCATGACTTATGGCGACGTGTTCCTGGAGAACGAGCGTGAGTTTAGCGCCTACAACTTTGAGGTCGCCAATGTTGAGATGATGCGTCAGAAGTTTGACGACTACGAGGCCGAGTGCCACTCCTGCCTTGAGCGCAAGCTGCCGCTGCCCGCTTACGACTGCGTCATGAAGTGCAGCCATGCCTTCAACCTGCTCGATGCTCGCGGTGCGCTGTCCGCGGTCGAGCGTGCTAACTACATCCTGCGCGTCCGCGCCGTCGCCAAGGCGTGCTGCGAGGCCTATATGGCCGAGGTCGCCGGAGTCAACGAGAATGCCGACCAGGAAGGCGAGGTGGCGTAAGCCATGGCAGACGCTAAGGATTTCCTGTTTGAGATCGGTACGGAGGAAATGCCCTCCGCACCGCTGAACAATGCCGTCAAGCAGCTTGGCACCATGATCGCCAAGGGTCTCGACGAGGCCGGTCTGGCCCACGGCGAGGTCCGCGTGATCTCGAGCCCGCGCCGCCTGGCTGCGCTCGTTGCCGACGTCGCCACCGCGACCGACGAGGTTCACGAGGTCAAGCGCGGCCCCGCGGCCAACATCGCCTTCGATGCCGACGGTAACGCCACCAAGGCCGCCCAGGGCTTCGCCCGCAAGTGCGGTGTGGCTGCCGAGGATCTGGTCCGTCGCGAGGACACCGACGGCCGTGAGTACGTCTTTGCCGAGAAGAACATTCCTTCCGCCCCGGCCACCCCGATCCTGACCGCCCTGTGCGAGAAGACCATCGTCGGCCTGCAGTGGCCCAACTACCGCTCTCAGCGCTGGGGCCACGAGCACGCCACGTTCGTGCGTCCGGTCCGTTGGATCTGCTGCCTTCTGGGTGAGGACGTCGTGCCCGTGTCGTTTGCCGACGTGACGAGCGGCAACACCACGCGTGGTCATCGCTTGCTTGGCCCCGGTGACCATGTGGTCGCTAGCCCTGCCGTCTACGAGCAGGTGCTCGAGGATGCCGGCGTGCTTTCTGCCGAGCGCCGTCGCGAGGCCATCCTTGCCGGTATCGCCGAGGTCGAAGCTGCGCGCCCCGGCTGCCACGTCGATACGCCCAAGAAGGTCTTTGAGGAGGTCATCAACCTCTGCGAGTGGCCGACGGTGCTCGTCGGTACCTTCGATGAGGAGTTCCTCAAGGTGCCGCACGAGATCATCTGCGAGTCTATGCTCACCAACCAGCGCTACTTCCCGATTTATGACGGCGAGGGCAAGCTGACGCGTGAGTTCGTGGTCGTCTCCAACAGCAAGCCCGAGAATGCCGAGCGCGTCATCGACGGCAACGAGCGTGTCGTGCGCGCCCGCCTGGACGACGCCAAGTTCTTCTACGAGGAGGATCTGAAGATCTCCCTCGACGAGTTCCGTGAGCGTTTGGCCAAGGTTGCCTTCCAGGAGAAGCTCGGTAGCGTGCTCGCCAAGTCCGAGCGCATCGAGCAGCTCGCGCTCGCTATTGCCCGCGAGGCTCATCTGGGCGCTCATCTTGCC
>JAXIYS010000090.1:0-26139 GCA_036304385.1 Collinsella sp.
CGCTGCGGCTCTGCGGCGCGCACCTGCTCGATGACCTTTTCCATGGTGGCGTCGATGCGGTCTTTTTTGAGTTCGCATTCCCAGATGGTTATGGGTGTCCAGCCCATTTGAGTGAGCGCTGCCACCGCGGCGCGATCGCGCTCGACGTTGCGACGGAATATTGCTTCCCAAAACTCAACATTGCGTTTGGGCTGACTGGGGTTGCACTTGGGGCAGCGGTGCCAAAAGCAACCGTTGACGAAGATGGCGATTTTGCGCCCGGGGAAGGCGATATCGGGTTTGCCGGGAACCTTCCATTCCAAACGATAGCCCGTAAGGCCCGCGGCCCGTAGGCGCTGGCGAACGAGCAGCTCGGGCTTGGTGTTGGCGCGCTTGTTGCCCTTCATGGACTTTTTGATGGCGGCGCGACGGCGCACCAGTTCGCGCTCGTCAGCGGAAAGGTCCGAGGTATCGATGCCGTCGAGCAGACCTGGTTTGGGACGCTTTTTGCTGCGGCGCTTAGGTGCGCGCTTGGGCCTGGAAGCGGGCTCGTCGTTCGTGGTGGCCTCGGCGTCGTTGGCAGTGCCGTTGGCCTCAAGCCGATCTTCCTTCAACTCAATCAGAGCATCGATAAGCCCTTTGTCGGCGGGCATCCACTCAACCGTGGCAAGCGAGGTGCGCGGAATCCAGCGGATATCGAGCTGGCGGTCGTGCTTCTGGGGCTCGCCAGACTCTTTAGCCAGCGAGCAGTAGTAGCACTCCATGGAGAGATGAAAATCGGGGTAGTCGTACTCAACGGTATAGAAATCGCGCAGATTGGTGACTTTGACCTGCAACTCTTCCATAAGCTTGCGGCGTACGGCGTCCTCGGGCGACTCGCCGCGCATGAGCTTGCCACCGGGAAACTCCCAAAGTCCCTGCATGTCGCCGTAGCCGCGCTGCACGGCAAGCAGCTCATCAGATCCTTCCTTGCGAATGATCCCAGCGGCAACATGAACAGTCTTCAACAGGAGTCCTCTCTCAACATCAACACGTGGCAGGGTAGCTACGCGTACCTTACACAACGGTAAGGCAAGCGTAAGCCATATCGATGGTAGCCGACTCGTCTTCTTGCGACTATAGATGCCGTAGACTAATCGCAAGAAAGGACTCGGTATGCAAACCACGCACATGGCGACTCCAGTACTGGAGGTCGCGCATCTCGAAAAGGTATATGGAGCGCTGGGCAACGTGACCCGTGCGCTCAACGACGTCAGCTTTACCGTCAACCGCGGCGAATTTGTTGGCATCATGGGCGCTTCGGGTTCGGGCAAGTCGACCCTGCTCAACTGCGTCTCGACCATCGATAGCGCCACGAGCGGCACCATCCGCATCAACGGACAGGAGGTGACGCGCATGAAGCAGGCTAAGCTTTCGCAGTTCCGCCGCGAGGAGCTCGGCTTTATCTTCCAGGACTCCAACCTGCTCGATACGCTCACGGCACGCGAGAACATCGCCCTGCCGCTCACCATTGCCCGCACAAACTCGGCAGAGATCTCGACCCGCGTGCAGGATGTGGCCGCGCGTCTGTCTATCAGTCAGGTGCTCGACAAGTATCCCTACCAGATGTCCGGCGGTCAGCAGCAGCGCGTTGCCGCGGCCCGCGCGCTCGTCGCCGACCCCACCATGATCATGGCCGACGAGCCCACCGGCGCCCTCGATTCCAAGAGTGCCCGCCTGCTGCTCGAGAGCCTGGAGGCCCTCAATCGCCGCCTGCGCGCCACGGTGCTCATGGTCACGCACGACAGCTTTGCCGCCAGCTACACGAGCCGCGTGCTGTTTATCCGCGACGGCAAGATCTTCACCGAGCTGCGCCGCGGCGACACCGACCGTCGCGAGTTCTTCGACCGCATTATGGAGGTCGTTGCCATGATGGGCGGTGAGGGCTCCGATGCTCTGTAAACTCGCTTGGGGCAACGTCCGCCGCGCCGGTCGCGACTACCTTGTCTACCTTTTGACGCTCACCCTGGGCGTCACGGTCTTCTATGCCTTTAACACCATCTCAATGCAGGTCGACATCGCCGGCATCGATGAAGAGGGCTTGGCGCAGGTTATGGGCAGCATGCTCGGCGACCTGACGTACTTTTTGGCCGGTGTCATGGCCTTTTTGATGGTGTATGCCAATAACTTCATCATGAAACGCCGCAAAAAGGAGTTTGGCCTGTACCAGGTGCTCGGCATGGGGCGCGGGCGCGTCGCCACGATCATGGCGCTCGAGACGGTGATTGTCTCGGTGGTGGCCTTTGTCGCCGGCATTGTGCTGGGTGTGGGACTCTCCCAGCTCATGACGTTCTTTACGGCCTCGCTCTTTAAGACACAGATCGCCAATTTCCACTTCTTTTTCTCGATGCATGCGTTCAATCTGACCCTTGCCTGCATGCTCGTAATGTTTGTGCTCACGCTACTGCTGAACCTCCGCGCCGTGCGTCGTACCAAACTCATCGAGCTTATGGGTGCCGAGCGTCGCAACGAGAGCATCAAGACACGCAACCCCTGGATCGCGATTGCTATCTTTGCCGTGGGTGCGGTGCTTGTGGGCGTGGCCTATTACCGTCTGCTACGTGATGGGTTCCCGCTAACCGCGACGGATAGCAAGCTGCAAGAGGCCATGAACCAGTTTGGTATTACGACCGCTATGGTTACCGTGGGCACCTTTGCCCTGTTCTGGGGACTCTCGGGCATGCTCATCAAGCTGCTGCAGAGCCTGCGCGGCGTGTATTGGCGCGGCCTCAACATGTTTACCGTGCGCCAGCTTGCGGCCAAGGTCAACACGGTGTGCTTTTCGATGGGCGTCATCGCGATGCTCCTGTTTTTGGCCATCACCTCGGTGACGTGCGGTATGTCGATTGCCAATGTGATGAACGAAAACCTGGAGCGCTATAACCCTGTTGACGTGTCTCAGACGTATGTCTATTACACGCCCGATACGCTCGACTACTACAAAGGGTACAAAGGGTATGTCAATCCGTCTGAGGCCGATCGCATGGTGTTGGCCGATACAACGGTCGATTTGTACCCTGCATGGCACGGCAAGGGCAAGTCGGCGGACAACAACGACGAGACCGGCAAGAAGGTCGATATCGCCGATGTTGCCGGTGAGCATGTGCAGATCGATTCGTATCTGAGTTACCCGCTTGGCGGCTCGGATCCTTCGGTGACTCCAAGTGAGATGTGCAAGACCATGGGCGAAAAGCTTCCCAAGGCGTTCGGGGGTAGCAATGCCGATACGATGGGTCTGTTTGTGACGCGGGCGAGCCAGTACAACAAACTGCGCCAGATGATGGGCGAGGAGCCGGTGCACATCGGTCACGACCAGTATCTGCTCACGTGTGATATGGGCGGCGAGCTGGTCGACCTGTACACCAAGTATATGGCTGGCGGCCATGCCCTTACCTTGGGCGGGCATACGCTCAAGCCCGCAACCGATAAGTCGGACGAAGATACGGCGGCCATCGCCAACTCGGCGATGGGCAGTAATCCGGGTACCGTCGTCGTTGCCGACGAGCTGTTGTCCCAACTTAATCTGCAGCCGTATTCCAGTAGCCTGCTCGTTAACTACAAACAGGGGATGGATACGACCGAGGCAGACGAGAGCATTAAATACACTGTGCTCGACAATCTGCTCGTTGACGGCAAGGAGTCGGGGTCGTGGGGAACCTTCATCACACGCTCCGAGATGTACACGCAAGCAGCGCAAATGAACGGTCTTATTAGCTACCTAGCCATCTACATCGGCTTTGTATTGGTCGTTGCATGCGCGGCGATTCTGTCGATCCAGCAACTCTCCAACGTGGCCGACGGCAGCCGCAGCTATCGTGTGCTGGCACAGATCGGCTGTGAGGACCGCCAGATTCGTCATTCGGTGATGGCGCAGCAAGCGGTATTCTTCCTGTTCCCGCTGGCAGTGGGCCTGGCGCACTCCTTTGTGGCACTTAAGGTGATCATCGAGCTGGTGAGCATTTTCGGAAATATGAGCATCGGCGGCACCGTGGGCCTCACCTGTGCAATCTTCCTGGCAGCATACGGTGGCTACTTCCTGGTGACCTACCTCATGAGCGCCGGCATGGTGCGAGCCGCCATAGCCACCCGCTACAGCGAGTAACAAGCGGGCAAAATCGTCGCAAAATCAGAGGCGTATGACCGCCGCGAAGGGACCAGGGGCCCTTTCGCGGCGGTTTTTGCCAACCTGGTGCGTCTCAGATACAAGTGAGTAGACTGTTTTGAACCTGCCGAGCACATCGCGACAAATGCTCAATAAAACCGCAGGTCAGAGCTATGTCGTTTTGGGGCGTGCTCGGCCTTCTGCAAAAAGCCTACTCACTTGGTTTTTCTGCTAGAAGACCGCCACGAGGGAAGGCAACTCCCCCGGGTAGTCGTTGGGGACGTTCTTAAACGACTAGTCAAACAAGAACGTCCCCAATGACTACTTTGCGGGCAGCTAAAAGAGTTCCCATCCTAAATTAGCTACCCCGCCAACACCGCAGGTAGAGCAAAAGTCAGCGAAAGCCCGCCAGAGCGAGCAAGGTGCCTTGAAGCGAGGCGGCATTGACCTTCTGGTCATGCCGCCGAAGCTGAAAGGCAGATTGCCGCTCTGGCGGGCTTGCAGCGTCGAGCCGTTACGGCGTTTGGTAAAACGCCGTAACTCTAAATCCGCTCTGCGATCTCGTGGATGAGGTAGTTGGTCTTTTCCCAGCCCAGGCACGGGTCGGTGATGGACTTGCCAAAGACGCCGCCGTCGACCGGCTGGTTGCCGTCCTCCAGGTAGGACTCGATCATAAAACCCTTGACCAGCTTGGAGATTGACTCGTTGCGGCGGCAGCTGTCGAGCACCTCCTTGCAAATGCGATACTGCTCCAGCGGACGCTTGCCCGAGTTGTCATGGTTGCAGTCGATGACCGCTGCCGGGTTGGCATAGCCGTCGTGCTCGGTGTAGCGCTCGGCCAGGCGCTCGAGGTGCTCGTAGTGGTAGTTGGGGTAGGTGCGCCCATCGAGACCGATGTAGCCACGCATAACGGCGTGCGCGAGCGGATTGCCGTCGCACTCGACCTCCCAGTTGCGGAAGATGAAGCTCTGGTGCGCCTGCGCGGCGTAAATAGAGTTGAGCATGACGGTGGTGGAACCGGCGGTGGGGTTCTTCATGCCGACGGGCACCGAAATGCCGCTCGACACCAGGCGATGCTCCTGGTTCTCGACCGAGCGTGCACCCACGGCAACATAGCTCAGCAGGTCAACGAGGTACTGGTAGTTGGATGGATAGAGCATCTCGTCGGCGGTGAAGAAGCCCGTTTCCTCAATAACGCGCAGGTGCATATGGCGGATGGCCTTGACGCCCTCGAGCAGGTCGTCGGGAGCCTCGGGGTTGGGGTTGTGTAGAAGACCCTTGTAACCGGTGCCCTTGGTACGCGGCTTATTGGTGTAGACGCGCGGAATGATGATGAGCTTGTCCTTGACCTCCTCGGCGGTCTTGGCCAGTCGGTTCATGTACTCAAGCACCGAATCCTCGCGGTCGGCAGAGCACGGGCCGATGA
This sequence comes from Collinsella sp., assembly GCA_036304385.1. GTDB lineage: Bacteria > Actinomycetota > Coriobacteriia > Coriobacteriales > Coriobacteriaceae > Collinsella. The sequence continues at coordinate 5,547 of JAXIYS010000090.1, forward strand.
TGAGCACCTTGCGTGCGTCCTCGCCGGTAAAGACTTTGGCGACCTCGGCGTCAAATGCCTGCTTTTTGGCGGTAAGCTCGGCAGAAAGCGGCATTTCCTCGCGGATCTCCATGGGGATCGGCAGCCTGCGTTTGAATTCCATGGCCATAGGGGCCTCCTCAATCTAAAGAAAGAGCAATAAGCGTATTGTCGAGTGTTCGGCATTATCCGCTGTCGCACGCTAAAGTGCAAGCCCTTGTTACCCCGAAACCTGCCAAAAAGGGACAGGTTTATTTTGGCAGGTTTTATCTGGGTAAACGTCGGCGGATGTCGGGAGGGAGTGGCACCGCGCGCGACCCTAAGGCTGTTGTCGGTTCCCCAGGAAACACCCTGTGGGCAAAAAATGCCAAATATGAGTACGGTTGCTAACCTAGTAACATATCAGTCTAGCAAGATAATAGACAAAGTGAAAAATATGTTCATTAACGTTGGCACGCAGAAGCCCGCTAACGGGCGTTTTGATTAATTTGAAGGCGTATAGAGGCCGCAAGGAGGTCGTTTGAGGCGGTTTTGGCTGTTACCAAAAAGGTAACAGTACTCATATTTACCATTTTTTGCCCACAGGGCCTCGAAGGGGCTGTCAATCAGGTCCCAGGGGAGGCGGCTCAGGGGCCGTAGAACAAAAACGGGGGCGCAGGTTGTCCTGCGCCCCCGTTCTCGGGCGTTATTCGTTCCCTGCGGCAGAATTTACGCCGCTTCGTCGAACTGCGAGTTGTACAGGTCGGCGTAGAAGCCGCCCTGGGCGAGCAACTCGTCGTGCGTGCCCTTCTCGACGATATCGCCGTCGCGGATTACTAGGATCACGTCGGCGTTGCGGATCGTGGACAGGCGGTGCGCGATGACAAAGCTCGTACGGCCCTGCATCAGTGCATCCATGGCGCGCTGAATAAGCTCCTCGGTACGGGTATCGACGTTGGAGGTCGCCTCGTCCAAAATCAGCGCCGGGCGGTCGGCCAAAATGGCACGGGCGATGGTCACGAGCTGGCGCTGACCCTGCGACAGGTTAGTGCCCTCCTCGTTGATCATAAAGTCGTAGCCGCCGGCGAGCGTATGGATAAAGTGGTCGCATCGTGCGGCGCGCGCAGCGGCCTCAACCTCGGCGTCGGTCGCATCGGGGCGTCCGTAGCGGATGTTCTCGCGGATGGTACCGTTAAACAGCCAGGTGTCCTGCAGCACCATGGCAAACTCGCCGCGCAGCGCCGCGCGGTCCCAGTCTCGCACGTCGACACCCTCGACGCGCAGCGAACCGCCGTCCACATCGTAGAAGCGCTGCAGCAGCTTGATGAGCGTGGTCTTGCCGGCGCCGGTGGGACCGACGATGGCGATGGTCTGGCCGGGCTGCGCCTCGCAGCTAAAGTCGTGGATGATGGTCTTGTCGGGCGTGTAGCCAAACTTGACATGGTCAAACTCCACGTGGCCGGGGCGCTTTTCGGGAATCTGCGCGTCGGCCTTCTGCTCCTCCTCGGGCGCGGCCAGGAACTCAAACACGCGCTCGGTGGCGGCGGCCATCGACTGCATCGTGTTGCTCACGTTGCCCAGCTGCTGCACGGGCTGCGTAAAGTTGCGAACGTACTGGATAAAGCTCTGGATGTCGCCGGGCGTGGCATTGCCGGTCAGCGCGAGCTGCGCACCCACCACGACGACGCCCACGTAGCCCATGTTGCCCACCAAGCTCATAAGCGGCATCATCAGGCCCGACAGGAACTGCGAGCGCCAGCCACTAATAAAGAGGCGGTCGTTTTGACGGTCGAACTCCTCGATCGAAGCCTCGGCGCGGTCGAACACCTGAATGACGTTCTGGCCGGCAAAATCCTCCTCGATAATGCCGTTGACGGTGCCTAGGACCTGCTGCTGCTCGCGGAAGTACGGCTGCGAGAAGTGAATCATCACCATCAAGATAATCGCGGCGGCCGGCAGCGTGAGCACGGTGACGCCGGTGAGCGGCAGGCTGATCGACAGCATCATGACGAGGACGCCGATAATCTGCGTGACGGACGTAATAAGCTGCGTCACGCTCTGGTTGAGCGACTGGCCGAGCGTATCGACGTCGTTGGTGATGCGGCTGAGCACGTCGCCCTTGCTGTGGCCGTTGAAGTAGCTCATCGGCACGACGGCAATCTTGGCGGCAATCTCCTTGCGCATGCGGTAGCAGATCTTTTGCGTGACACCGGTCATGAGCCAGCCCTGGATCAGGCTGCAGGCAGAGCTCGCCAGATACAGGCAGAGCAAAAAGCCGAGCGTCTTAGCGATCCAGTTAAAGTCGACATCGCCGGTGCCGTTGACCTTGGCAACCAGGCCCTCGAACAGCTTGGTGGTAACCTGACCGAGCATCTTGGGTCCCACAATATTAAAGATGACCGAGCACACGGCAAAGGCGACGGCGGCAAACACGGCAATCTTGTGCTGGCCGATATAGCCGAGCAGCTGCCTCATGGTGCCCTTAAAGTCCTTGGCCTTTTCGCCGCGACGCATGCCGCCCATGCGGCCCATGGGACCACGCTGGCGGGTGGGCTTGGGAATCTGAGCCTTGGTCTCGTCTGCCATTAGCGCTCGCCTCCTTCCATGACGGCTGCAATTTCTTCTTGGGTAAGCCCCAGCTCCTCGGCGGAAAGCTGCGACTGTGCGATCTCCAGGTACGCCGGGCAGCTGCGCAGCAGCTCCTCGTGCGTGCCGGTGCCCACTACGTGGCCGTCGTCGAGCACGATGATCTGGTCGGCGTGCATGATGGTCGCGATGCGCTGGGCCACGACCACGAGCGCGGCGTCGGTAACGTTTTTGGCCAGCTCCTCGCGTAGGCGCGCGTCGGTCTTGTAGTCGAGGGCACTAAACGAGTCATCGAACACCACGACCTCGGGCTTTTTGGCCAACGCGCGGGCGATGGCCAGACGCTGGCGCTGACCACCCGAAACATTGGAGCCGCCCTGGCTGATAGGGGAGTCGTACCCGTCCTCGCGCTCGGCGATAAAGTCCTCGGCCTGTGCGATGCGCGCGGCCTGGTGCATGTCATCGTCGCTTACCATGTCGCCGGCAAACTTGAGGTTGCTCTCGACAGTGCCCGAGAACAGGCGCCCCTGCTGCGGGATGTAACCAATGCGGCGGCGCAGCTCGGAAAGGGTCATGTCGCGCACGTCGATACCGTCGAGCGAAATGCTGCCGCCCGTGACGTCGTACAGGCGCGGAATCAACTGCACGAGCGTGGACTTGCCCGAGCCCGTGGAGCCAATGATGCCGAGCATCTGACCGGCATGCGTGGTGAAGTTCACGCCGCTGATGACATCGGCGCGGGCATCGGGATACTGGAAGCTCACGTCGCGGAAGGTGAGCTCACCGCGCGGCGCGCTGGCCACGGGCAGTTTGGGCGAGACAGGGTCGTTGATGCTCGTGGGGCAAGTGATGACCTCTTCCACACGCTCGGCTGCGACCTCGGCGCGGGGCAGGATAACCGAAACCATGGTGAGGATCATAAACGCCATGACGATCTGCATGGTATAGGAGATAAACGCCATCATGTTGCCGACCTGCATCACGCCGTCGGACACGCCCTGCGCGCCAAACCAGACGATAAGCACGGTGATGCAGTTCATGACAAGCATCATGAGCGGCATCATAAAGCTCATGGCGCGGTTGGTGTAGAGCTGCGTGGTCATCAGGTCGAGCGAAGCCTTGTCAAAACGCTCGAGCTCATGTTCCTCGCGGTTGAACGAGCGGATGGGCATAAGGCCGTCGAGCAGCTCGCGGGCGGTAAGGTTCACGCGGTCCACAAAGCTCTGCATCTTTTTGAACTTGGGCATGGTGAGGCCCATGAGCACGCCGACAACGGCCGAAACCGCGATGATGGCCACGGCGATGGTCCACTCCAGACCGGTGTGGTTGGCCAGGACGCGCATGACGGCGACGATGCCCATGACGGGGGCCATCAGGCACATGCGGATAAACAGGGTTGCGGCCATCTGGATCTGCTGAATATCGTTGGTGCAGCGGGTGATGAGCGAGGCCTGGCTAAACTTGCCCACCTCGGCCGGCGAGAAGTGCATAACCTTGTTGAAGGTCTCGCGACGCAGGTCGCGGGCGATGGAGCAGGCGGTGCGCGACGCCACGGCACCGGTCAGAATGGTGGCGACGAGCGACACCAGGCACAGCCCAAACATCGTGGTCGCCATGCGGCTCAGGTAGGCGTTTTGCACGTCGGCGGGGTCGATGCCCTGTGCCTTGTACTCGTCCTGTACATAGCTCACGGCGCGCTGGGTGACGATGGAGCCCGACATGGAGCCCATTTTGTCTGCCATATCGTTGGCGCCCTCGACGAGCTTGCCCTGATCGATAAGACCGCCTTCAACGCCTAGGCGCAGGCTCTTCATGGTGATCTTGCCGCCGTCGGCGTCGATCTGCTTTTGCATGCTCTGCGCGGCTGCGGCCTTCTGCTGCATCTCGGCGAGCTGCTCGGGCGTCATCGCTGCCATCTGCTCGGGGGTGGGCGTGGCCTGAGCGGCACCGCCATCGCTTGCCTCGGTGGATGCGCCGGTCATGTCGCCCATGGAGTTGGCGTCAATGCCCTGGTTGAGCGAAAGGACGACGGTCTCAGGCAGGCTCATGATGTCGGCAATCTTGCCACCGTCGCCGCGCTCCTCCTCGGTGCCCTTGTACGTTCGAATGCCGTTATTGTCCGCCTTGCTAAACACGGCCTCCACAGCTTTGGCGTCCTTGGCGCTCATAAAGAGTTCGAGGTCGTCGAGCGATTCGGCGCGGATGGTGTCGGGTACGGGCGAGGCGATACCGCCTTGCTGTACGCCCACGTCGACGATGTCGCTCATGTAGGTAGGCAGCGCCAGATCGGCGTTGCAGCTGATTACGATAAGTACGATAGCTGTGAACAGTGCCGGGACATGCTTTTTAAAGAGCTTGAGAATCCTCACTCGGCATCTCTCCTTTCTTGATTGCGGTCGATAATTTCGTTGGCACGCCTAAGAAGGCGCACCATCTCTTGGGTATCTGTTTCGCCGAGCTGCTCGAGGAAAGCCGCGGTGCGGGCCTCGAATTCCCGACGTTTGATTTCGAGATCCTGGAATCCCTTGTCGGTCACTATGACGTGTACGCGACGACGGTCAGTCTTTGAGTGCTCGCGCTCGACCCAGCCCTTGGCTTCGAGGGCGCGTAGGATATTGGCGATGCGAGCGCTCGAGACCCAGGCGCGATCAGCGAGTTCGCTCGGCGTGAGCGAACCGCCGGCGAGTATGAGGGCGCGCATAACGGCCATCTCGCCGCCGAGGGCTTTGTCCGCAAAGCGCGAAATGCGCTGATGCATGCTGCCGAACTCGGTAAGGAGCTGACGCCCAAGTTCACGGAAATCGGTATCTTCCACCGAAAACCCCTAACACTAGAAACTATTTTCGGTGAAAGATGATACCCCTGCACGCGCACCCTATGCGGTAGATTTTGGGACATGCCTAGAAAACTACCTTTAGGCGACCTCCGTACACCGTCGGTGCCAACAAAGTTAGGGGCAGATCGTTAGGCATGTCCTAAAGCCTACTCAGAGGTACTTTACCCTGCTAAAGCTGGCATAACAGCTAGAGTGAACGTCGTACAAAGGCAAGGAAAAAACCAAACAAATCGGTGAACGGTAGTTGTTCGCGCTCGCATTTCCTGCGGGTTTGTAAAAAGCGCCTTTATGATATAAAAAAAGAAACATATAACAGCCCAGATGGAGAGGGTCGCTATGTTATCCTTCACAGACGGGTGAAATCTTGGGTTTAGGGTTGCAGTTCCAAGGTGGACAAACGTTTTTCCCTGCACCAACATGTGGCGAAGAACGGAAGAAGCCGGTAGTGCAAGCCGAAAATTCAAGAATTCAATAAGCAGCGGTGTGAGAGAGCGCCGCATTACACGTAACTAGGAGCGTGGTTACACAATGCAGGAGGCATGGGAAGGCTTCAAGGAAGGTATCTGGACGGGAGAGGTTGACGTCCGAGACTTCATCCAGAAGAACTACACCCCCTACGAGGGCGATGAGTCGTTCCTCGTAGGTCCGACCGAGCGTACCAAGGAGCTGTGGGGCGAGGTTCTCGACCTGCTGCTTAAGGAGCGCGAGCAGGGCGGTGTCCTCGATATGGACACCAAGACCGTCACGGGTATCGTGAGCCACCCCGCTGGCTACATCGATAACGCCCACCGCGAGAAGGAGACCATCGTCGGTCTCCAGACCGACAAGCCGCTTAAGCGCGCGCTGCACGTCAACGGTGGTATCCGCATCGCTTGCCAGGCTGCCAGCCAGCACGGCTATAAGGTCGACGAGAACGTTGTCGAGCGCTACACCTTCGAGCGCAAGACCCACAACGCCGGCGTCTTCGATGTTTACACCCCCGAGATGCGTGCTTGCCGCTCGGCTCACATCATCACCGGTCTGCCCGATGGCTATGGCCGCGGCCGCATCATCGGCGACTACCGTCGTGTCGCCCTGTACGGTGTCGACTACCTGATCAAGGACAAGGAGGCCCAGAAGGCTTCCACCCCGACGGTCATGACCGCCGACAACATCCGCGACCGCGAGGAGCTGCAGGAGCAGATCCGCGCCCTCGGCGAGCTCAAGATGATGGCCGAGACCTATGGTTTCGATATTTCCAACCCTGCTACCAACACGCAGGAGGCCATCCAGTGGATGTACTTCGCCTACCTCGCTGCCGTCAAGGAGCAGAACGGCGCCGCTATGTCCATCGGCCGTACCTCCACGTTCATCGACATCTACGCTGAGCGCGACCTTGCCAACGGTACCTTCACCGAGGAGCAGATCCAGGAGTTCGTGGATCACTTCATCATGAAGCTCCGCATGGTCAAGTTTGCCCGTACCCCCGAGTACCAGGCCCTGTTTACTGGCGATCCGCAGTGGGTCACCGAGTCCATCGGCGGCATGGGTGTTGACGGCCGTACGCTCGTTACCAAGATGAGCTACCGCTACTTGCACACGCTCGAGAACATGGGCACCAGCCCCGAGCCCAACATGACCGTTCTGTGGTCGACCCGTCTGCCCGAGAACTTCAAGAAGTTCTGCGCCAAGACTTCTGTCGCCAGCTCCTCGATTCAGTACGAGAACGACGACCTCATGCGCGTTTACCACGGCGACGACTACGGCATCGCCTGCTGCGTGTCCTCCATGCGCATTGGCAAGGAGATGCAGTTCTTCGGCGCCCGCGCCAACCTGGCCAAGTGCCTGCTCTACGCACTCAACGGCGGTGTTGACGAGGTCTCCAAGAAGCAGGTCGGCCCCAAATATCGCGCCGTCGAGGGCGATACGCTCGATTACGATGACGTTGTGGCCAAGTACAACGACATGATGAAGTGGCTCGCTGGCGTGTACGTCAACTCGCTGAACATCATTCACTACATGCACGACAAGTATTGCTACGAGCGCATCCAGATGGCTCTGCACGACAAGCACGTGCACCGCTGGTTCGCTACGGGCATCGCTGGCCTTTCCGTCGTGGCTGACTCCCTGTCCGCCATCAAGTACGCCAAGGTTCACCCCGTCCGCGACGAGAATGGCATCATCGTCGACTTCGAGACCGAGGGCGAGTTCCCCAAGTACGGTAACGACGACGACCGCGTCGACCAGATCGCTCACGACGTTGTGCACCAGTTCATGGAGTACATCCGCATGAACGACACCTACCGCAACTCCGTGCCCACGACCTCGGTTCTGACCATTACCTCCAACGTCGTGTACGGTAAGAAGACCGGCTCCACGCCCGACGGCCGCAAGGCTGGCCAGCCGTTCGCCCCGGGTGCTAACCCCATGCACAAGCGCGATAGCCATGGCGCCATCGCTTCGCTGTCTTCGGTTTCCAAGCTCCCGTTCCGCGATGCTCAGGACGGCATCTCCAACACCTTCTCCATCATCCCGAGTGCGCTCGGTAAGGAGGACCAGGTGTTCTTTGGCGATATCGACCTTGATCAGCTGGGCGAGTAACTATTGTTAGTGCTATACTAACAATAACGATTACTGATTAGCGCGCCGGTTTCGGCCGGCGCCTATCGATCGAAGGAGACACATTATGAAAGTTTCTGAAGTTTCCGAGACTCAGGCCGATAACCTGGTCCACATGCTCGACGCTTACGCCGAGAAGGGTGGCCACCACCTGAACATCAACGTCTTCAACCGTGAGACGCTGCTCGACGCTCAGGCTCACCCCGAGAAGTACCCGCAGCTGACCATCCGCGTTTCCGGCTATGCCGTGAACTTCCACACGCTCACCAAGGAGCAGCAGGACGAGGTCATTGCGCGTACCTTCCACGACAAGTTCTAAAGGGATTTAACTCCCGCAGGATCGCCGGGGCTGTTTGGGCTACCTCCCAAAACGTCCTCGGACATGCAAAGAGGCTCGCTGCGCACTTCGTGCGGCGAGCCTCTTTGCGTCCTGCGGAATGTTTTGGGAGGTAGCCCAAACAGCCCCGGCTGGGATCCTATGTAGTCACCCTTTGGGTGGAACTCTCCTGAGGGGCTGGACACATGGGATACTTTCTTGGTAGCTACCGCTTACCGCATATAGCGACCGTTTGCGGAATAAGTAACACTCCTTAATAAACCGTGTAGAATCTCAGGAAGCACGGAGTTTTCCAGGGAGACGCTGTCCTTTGTTGTGTGCAAGGGGCGGCGTCTCTTTGGCGCTTGGAGGCCGTTGCGCAACAGTGCGGCGGCGCGTGTCATGTATTGAAAAGCCAACGTTGAGATGGGTCGTGATAATAATGGGCAAGTACGTAATCGTGGTTGAGTCTGGGTCGGATGTGACGCCGGAGCTCTGCGAACGCTACGGTATCGTGCGCGTGCCTATGCATGTCACGATTGGTGACGAGACCGTCGAGGACGGCTCGATCGATCCGCTCGAGATTTATTCGCGCTGCAACGAGTTTGGCGTGATGCCCAAGACCAGTGGCTGTGCGCCTGCGGATTTTGCTCACGTGTACGACCGCATCCATGCCGAGCAGCCCGATGCGACCATTCTGCATCTTGCGTACTCCGAAGTCACGACTTGCTCGCATCAGTCCTCCAAGATTGCGGCTAAGGGCCGCGACTACGTATTCTCCATGGATACGCGTTTTGTCTCGGTGGGCCAGTCGCTCGTCGTCGTCGAGACCGCCAAATACATCGAGGCTCACCCCGATGCCACCGTCGACGAGATTTTTGCTTTTACGAATTCCGTCATGGACCGTGTGCTTCTGGGCTTTGTTCCTACCGACCTAGCCTTCCTTAAGGCGGGCGGTCGTCTGTCCAACGTGGCATTCCTTGGCGCCCACCTGCTCAAGATTAAGCCCTGCATTGAGGTGACGGGCGGCAAGTTTGTGGCGACCAAGAAGTTCCGCGGCTCTATGCTCAAATGCGCCCGTGCCTTTATTGACCACATGGTTGCGAAGGGCGAGATCGACTACTCGCACATTGGCCTGGCGTATTCGGTAGGCCTTTCCCAGGAGCTACGCGACGACATGGAAGTCTATGCGCACGACCTGGGCTTTAAGGACGTTACCTGGACTCAGGTCGGCGGTGTCATCTCGAGCCATTGCGGCCCGACCGCCTTCGGTGCGGTGCTCACACTTAAAGCGTAAGGCCTGGCGTCTATCGATTTCTATTGCCTCGGCGGCGGGCGGGTTGCGATAACCTTCCCGCCGCTCTTGCGTGGGGCCAAATAGAACAACCCAATTGACTGCTAAACCGTTTCGCCATCATGCATATGGGCTAGAATGACTCTGGCATTTATGTAGCTAAAACCAATGAGAGGCGAGGTAGCGGGAATGGCTGAGATGACGCTCGAGGGTGTGGACGCTCGTCCCGAGGACTCTGCGTTTGCCCTGGGCCGCGTACATTCGATTGAGACGATGGGAACGGTCGATGGACCCGGCATCCGCTTTGTGGTGTTTGTTAAGGGCTGTCCCATGCGCTGCGCGTATTGCCACAATCCCGATACTTGGTCTGTTAACGGCGGCACCATGGTGACCGTCGAGCACCTCATGGACGAGTTCCAGAGTAACCATGAGTTTTACCGCAGCGGCGGTATTACGGTGTCCGGCGGCGAGCCGCTCTTGCAGCCCGCGTTTTTAGCCGACCTGTTCCGCGCCATGCACAATAACCCCGATGGTCGCGTGCATACCTGCTTGGATAGCTGCGGCTATGCGTTCGATCCCAACCATCCCGAGAAGTTCGATGCCGTACTCAACGAGACCGATATGGTGCTGCTCGACATTAAACACGCCGATCCCGTCGAGCATAAAAAGCTGACCGGTTGCGATCCCGCACGCATTCTGGCGTTTGGTGATGAGCTTGCCCGTCGCAAGATTAAGGTCGTTATCCGCCACGTGGTGGTGCCCGGCATTACCGATACGGTTGAGGAGTGCGAGGCACTCGGTCGTCTGATCGCTCCATGGCATAACGTGGTCGGTCTGGAAATGCTGCCGTATCACACGATGGGTGTCGTCAAGTACGAGCAGCTGGGGATTCCCTATAAGCTCGAGGGCGTTCCACAGATGGATACCGCGCGCATGCCCGAGCTGCGCAACGCCGTCATGACGGGCATGAAAAAGCGCCGCGCGGAACTCAAAAACGCCATCGGCTAGCGAGCCATTTTCAGGCACTCATTGGGGACAGACTTAAATGAGTGCCTCTGGGCACCAAGTTGATTGCCAAAGAGTCCCGTCAAGTTGTGGTGGAATAGTTCTTGTTTTTCGGCTTATGCCGCCCAAATAGGAACTATTCCACCGCAACTGCGTTTTGGGCGGAGATGCGCAACAGAATCGTGCCATTTGGATAAATACGCTTGTGGTTTCTTTAAAGACGCCTTAAACGCCGCTGAATATCTTTGGAAAGAAATGCCTGCTCGGTATTATGCTGCTCGTATATAAACGGTAGCAGTCAGGAGACCACGTGCGAAACAACGCATCGCGGGACGAGTATGTGCCGCAGCATAGCAGCAGATATGAGACGAAGGGCACGTCTTCGCGTGGCCTTGTCGACGCTCGCATCCGCGTGACGAAGATTGCCGCCATTGGGATGCTAACGTTGGCGGTTATTATCCTCGGAATTACCGCCAAAACCTACGCGTCGGAGCGAATGGCACACTCAGATGCGTCAACGGTACAGATGCAAAACAAAAAGGTCTCTGAATCTAAAGCCACCGCAAGCCAAACCCTGTCGACAGCGAGCCTCAAGACGAGGCTTTCGAAGGCGGACTTTAACGATATTCCCTCAGGCGATACCGTGCAGACCTTCTCACTGGTTGATGACCAGATCCCCGCCCTGGAGGATGAGAGCCTCGCCGCGCTCCAAGATGCCCTGAGTCAGGCGCAGGAGCTGGGCGATGTGGGCGTGGTGTTTTACGATCTGACGAGCGGCAAGGGTGTGACGTATGACGCGGACGCCGAGGTGTACGGTGCGAGCAGTTATAAGGCACTCTATGCGTTGTACATCTGCGAATCCCTGGTCGAGACGGGCCAGGTCTCACTCGATGATTCCCTTGGCACCTATGGTGGCTACAACATGGGCTGGCAGACGGTGCGCGACCTGATCGAGGCCGCGGTCGTTAATTCGGACAACGATTCGTTTATTGCGTTACGCGCGGCGTTTGACCGTGTCGGTTACGAGGATTGGATTGTCAGTCTTGGCGTCGATTACGATACCGCACTCGATCCGATGAGTGATTTTCCCACCTATTGCCCGCGAACCTCGGCCAAGTTGTGGCGCGAGATGAGCGAGTATCTGAGCTGTGGCAGTGAGACCTCCCAGTGGTTATCTGAATTGCTGTCATCAACATCGCGCTCATTTATCCGTGACGGCATTGCGGACGACCAAGCCTTGGTGCGCAACAAGGCAGGCTGGATTAGCGAGGATGGTTGCTATTCGACATGCGATGCGGGCCTTATCGACATCGATGGCCGTACCTATGTCATGAGCATCATGACATCGATGCCGTGGAGCGACCGCTCGAGCGAGGTTACGGCTGCGATTGCAAAGGCTCTGTTTGATACACGAGCTGCGCTGGCCTAGCGTGTTCGTTTGACGAGGTCAAACAAAATGCTGGTACCATACCGTGGTTGAGAATTTCGTATAGGTTTGGGGAATGGCATGGCTACCATCGCGATTATCGGTGCACTCGAAAAAGAGATCATGCAGATTAAGGAAGAGCTGAGCGACGTTTGCGAGGCACAGGAGGCAGGCTTGACCGTTGTGAGCGGTGAGTTCGACGGCCTGACGCTTGTCGCCACAACGGCGGGCATGGGCACGGTGAATGCCGCTGCCGCAACACAGCACCTCATTAGCAAGTATGCTCCGCAGGCAGTTGTGCTTTCGGGTATCGCGGGCGGTTTGAACCCCAAGCTCCATATCGACGACGTAGTCATCGGCAAACGCCTGCGCTATCTGGATACCGATACCGCGCTTATCGCCGAGTCTGCACCGGGGCTCGAGGAATTTGGCTCGACGCCTGCGCTGGTCGAGATTGCTGCCGACGTGCTTGCTGAACGTGGGTTTGTTGATGCTTCGACAAATGCAGCCGCTTCGAACGAGGGAGCCAAACAATTCCTGGTCGGCACGATTGCCACGGGTAACCGCTTTGTGACGGGCGCCGCCATGCGCAACGACGCTATCGAGGCGACGCATGCCGATTGTGTTGGCATGGAGGGCGCGGCAATTGCCCATGTCGCAACCAAAAATGGTGTCGATTGCCTGGTGCTGCGCGCTATCAGCGATAATTGTGACGAGGCGTACGATGCGATTTGCGACCGCGAGTTCGATCTGTTCGAGTATGCTCGTACCGCGAGTGGCATTACGCTCGATATCGTTCGCCGTATCGCTGCTACCTATTAGCGCGCTCTTTTGTAAGAACCTACGACCAAGGAGTGTCCATGGCCGATTCAATTAACTACCAGCTTGCCAAGTTCGTTGCCAGCTATGGCAAGGTTTCGCAGATTCCCGAGTCCACCTGCCCCGAGGTGAGCTTCGTCGGCCGCTCCAACGTGGGCAAGTCGTCGATTATGAACAAGCTTTTTGGCCGCAAGAATCTCGTCAAGGTTTCGAGCACGCCGGGCAAGACGAGCAACATCAACTTCTTTGAGGCTGACGACGTGCACTTCGTCGACCTGCCGGGCTATGGTTTCGCCCGTCGTTCCAAGGCCGAGCGCGACCGTTGGGCAGAACTTATCGGCGACTTCTTCGACTCGGAGCGCAGCTTTAACCTGGTCGTGTCGCTGGTGGACATTCGCCACGATCCCAGTAAGCTCGACCATGACATGATCGACTACCTGCAGGGCAACGAGTTCAACTTTATCGTCTGCCTCACCAAGGCCGACAAGCTCAGCCGCACCCAGCAAGCCCGCCAGGCAGCGGCCATCAAAAAACAGCTCAACGTCCCGGCCGAGAACGTGATCATCACAAGCTCCCAAACCGGTACCGGCATCGACGAACTCAAAAAGCGCATCGCCGAGGCCTGCCTCTAATCGGGCTGCAACCCCTCAAAAGCTCTCATCTATATCACCTCAGTGATAGTTATTGGTAAACTATCACTGAGGTGATATTTTTTTGGAGGTCGATATGGAGCTTTGGCACGGGTCGGAGGTTGTTGTCGAACGTCCGTCGTTGGATAAATGCAGACAATTCAATGACTATGGGCGCGGGTTTTATTGCACGCCACATGAGGAAATGGCGATGGAATGGGCATGCCGGACCGAGTCTGATGGCGTTGCCAATCGATATGAGCTTGATTTAGATAGCCTTTCGGTCTTGGATTTGGAGTCTGGGGAGTTTTCAATCCTCAATTGGCTTGCAATTCTGGCGAACAACAGAGAGTTCAATGTTTCGACGCCAGTAGCACGCGAGGGGCTTCGCTATCTACTTGATAACTGTTTAATTGATACATCTCCTTATGACGTTATTCGAGGCTATCGTGCAGACGATTCCTATTTCTCGTTTGCAAGACAGTTTGTCAACGGCATGATTTCGCTCAGGCAATTGCAGCGCATTATGTTTTTGGGGGATTTGGGCATTCAATATGCGCTTATGAGTGAGCGTGCGTTCTCGGCGATTAGGTTCCGCGATTGGAAGCAGGCTTCGGGGCCTGAGTATTATCCCAAGCGTTTTGAGCGAGAGCAGAATGCTCGACGCAAATATTTGGATACGGTCAATGGGTTCGATTCCGAAGGTATCGACATTAGGGATTTAATGGCAGGGAGGGTTGATTTAAATGATCCAAGAGTTAACAGATCGTGGGCCGAGTAGGACATATCCCGTCTACTACCTCGAGGATGCAATGAACAACCTCGGCGACTGCTTTGACTATGCCGTTAACGATTATGGAGCAGAAGGATCGGAAGTTGCGGAACTCTTTTGCCTGAGCGGCGTAGCTCGCGAGTTCGAACGCGGCAACGCATGGGTAGTGTCGGGAAAATCGGGCGTTGAGCTGTTCGCGCTTATCGCTGAAAGGTCGGGCTATCAATCAAGGCCGATGCCAAATCGAACCTACCGATTCGAAAAGACACCGGAATATTGGACAGGCTGGATATTGGCATATCTGCAGTGGCGATTAGGAGAGTCTTTCGAAGATTTGCTGCATGTCGTTCCATTTGATGTGCTACGCAGTCTGTACTACCCCTGGCACGAAGCCTCGGAGGAACGCGTGGCTCGCCTCGTCTGCGATATGGCGAAAAAAGCGTCCAGGCAAACCAAACTTGCGTTAGCAAGAAAGAAGCTTAAGAAAACCCAACAAGACCTAGCATACGAATCGGGTGTGTCACTCCGCTCAATCCAAATGTACGAGCAGCGCCAGAGAAACATTAATGAAGCTTCGGTAACAAGCGTAAGAGCCATAGCAAAAGCCCTCCACTGCAACATCGAAGATCTCCTAGAGCCAGTCTTCGAATACAAAGAAACCAGTGCAGCCTAAACCAAACAAATCACCAAAGCTCATCTAAAGAATATGCTCCACACCAGCAAGAGCCCCTATCAATAAAAGGCCATAATTTCAGCCCGGCGCCCCTTCAAAGCGTGGGTCCCTGTAGACATCCTCAGCAAGGTGGGCGCAGGGACGGTCGGGATGTTCCCTCAAAATCATTCCGCAGCGCGAAGGCCCCTTGTCCGCCGCTCCGTAGGAGCAGGACAAGGGGCCTTCATGCGCGAGGACGATTTTGAGGGAACATCCCGACCGTCCCGGACAGGTATATGGGGAGGATGTCTACAGGTACTCGATTTGAGCGCCCTCGGTGTCGCACGTCAGAATATGCGTGTCACACTTGGGGAACTGCTCACGCAGCTTGACCTGCAGGAACTTTGCCACGATGGTGTCGTCGGTTACAGCCATGAGGGTCGAGCCCGAACCGCTGATCCAGATGGTCTTAGCGCCTCCGTTAAGGCAGGTGTCGCGCACGGCGTTGTAGTCGGGGATGAGGCGGCGGCGATAGGGCTCCTGGATGCGGTCGTCGTTGGCGGCAGCAATCAGGTCAAGGTCGCCGGTTTCCAGGCCGCGCGTCATGCCGGCGAGGCGGCCCATTTGCCATACGGCGGTGGAGAGTGGAATCTCCTGCGGCACAACCTTGCGCGCTTCGCTCGTATGCACCTCGTAGGGCGGAATCACGGTAATAAAACGCAAGCGATCGCTCACCTCGTAGCGCAGGCACTGGGGGAGCGAATCGGTCGGCGTAAAGGAGCAGACGGCGCCGCCCAGGATAGCAGGGGCGACGTTATCGGGATGGCCCTCGACCTCGGTGGCAATGCGGACGAGCTCAGCGCGGTCGACGGTGTGGCCTGTCAGTGCGGCGGCGGCCATAATGCCGGCGACGACGCAGGTGGAGCTGGAACCCAGGCCACGGGCGACGGGCACGTCGGTCTGAATGTCGATAGCAACGGGAAATGCCGGCTCGCCCCACGCGGCCAGAGCATCGACAAAGCTCACATAGACCAGGTTATTCTCGTTTTGGAACTCCTCGGGGCAGCCCGTGATGGTGAGCTTGTCGGCGCGCTCGAAGGTGAAGTGCGAGTAGAGGCTAACGGCCATGCCGAGGGTGTCGTAGCCGATGCCTAGGTTGGCGCTGGTTGCTGGGACGGTGATTTTGATCATGTGAGTCCTCCTGGGCGGGTCTGGCCGTTTAGTTCGCTGCTCGGGCAGTCCTGGCTCGCTCGGAAAGCACATTAAGTGCTTTCCGGCTCGTGCGGAACTCGCGACGAACTAAACGGCCAGACCCGCTCGCACGCTCGTCATCATCCCGAAAGCTAAATAATTAGAAGGTGCGCCGGCTTTCGCCGGCGCTTAATAAGGGATCTAGTTGGTGCTCATTCGTTTTGCTGCAGACTCGACGTAGCTTGCCATCTCATCGACGTCGCAGACGTCTTCGAAGCGGACGGGCTTGGATTCGAGTTCGGCGAGCTGGGTCGGGGCGACCGTGTTGGTGGCCTGCTCGAGCACACGCATAGCCTCAAAATCATCTTCGGGAACGTCGAGGCCCAGGGCGTCGCAGCAGGCGCGCGGGAACTTGTAGGGGCTGGCGGTCGAAAGCAGCACGCGGGCCTTGGCACCCTCGGCGGGAACGACCTGCTCAAAGACGTGATAGCCGCAGGCGGTGTGCGGGTCGATCACGTAGCCGTTCGCATCCCAGCAACTCTTGATGGCAGCGCGGACCTCGTCCTCGCTGGCCCAACCGCAGCCAAAGACGCTCTGAATCTTTGCCAGCAGGTCGGCGGGAACCTCGTAGCGACCAGTCTGTGCCAGCTGCTCCATAAGGCCGGCAACGAGTTCGCAGTCGCCATCGGACAGGAAGTAGAGCATGCGCTCGAGGTTGGAGCTAATAAGGATGTCCATCGACGGCGAGATGGTCGTGAAGAACGGGCGGTTACGGTCGTAAACGCCGGTGGTCAGGAAGTCGGCAAGCACGTTGTTCTTGTCGCTCGCCACGACGAGCTTGGCGACGGGCAGACCCATGCGCTTGGCGTAGTAGCCGGCCAAGATATCGCCAAAGTTGCCGGTCGGTACGCAGAGCTCCACGGCGTCGCCGGCCTCGATGGCGCCGGCGCGCAACAGCTGCGCATAGGCGGCAAAGTAGTAGACGACCTGCGGTACCAGGCGACCGACATTGATGGAGTTGGCGCTCGAAAGCACCGTGCCGGCGGCCTCCAGACGCTCGGCAAGCTCCTTATCGGCAAAGATGCGCTTGACGGCGCTCTGAGCGTCGTCAAAGTTGCCGCGGATGCCGCAGACGGCGACGTTGTCGCCCTCCTGCGTGGACATCTGCAGGTTCTGGACGCGGCTGACCTTGCCCTCGGGATAAAAGACGGTGATGCCCGTGCCCGGAGCGTCGGCAAAACCGGCGAGCGCGGCCTTGCCCGTGTCGCCCGACGTGGCGGTGACGATCATGATGCGCTCAGCGCCGCCGTCCCTGGCGGAAGTGCGGGCCATCAGACGGGGGAGCATCTGCAGGGCGACGTCCTTAAAGGCGCTCGTGGGGCCGCCAAAGAGCTCCATCACATAGGTCTGAGGGGCGTCGGCGCCCGGCGCAGCGTCGAGTTTGACGAGTGGCGTAACCTCTTCACTCGCGAACGTGCCGCGGTATGCCTCGTCGACACACGCCGAAATTTCTTCGGCCGTGTAATCATTCAGTAACATTCCCAACACATCTTGAGCGATTTCAAAGTACGATTTATCTGCAAGCGAGCTGATATCGACCTGCTGGGTGCCGAGCTCGTCCGAGACAAACAAACCCCCGTCGGGAGCGATGCCGGTGCGGATTGCCACCTTACTTGAGCACGATAAAGTGCGTCCTCGTGTACTATGATAAGTTCCCATATAACACTGCTCCTCGGATGCCTTGGTCCCAATCGGTGAAACCATGGTATCAGAGCGCGCAAAACAGGTTTGCAGAGGCTTTTAGAAAGGTAACCTCAAGCCCATGATTAAGATTGCCAAGTTTGGCGGCTCGTCGGTCGCCGACGCCGAACACTTCAAGAAGATCAAGGCCATCGTCGATGCCGACCCTGCCCGCCGTTTTGTGGTGGTTTCCGCCTGCGGCCGCCGCTTTAAGGGCGACACCAAGGTGACCGACCTGCTCTACCTGGTTAACGCGCACGTTAAGTATCACGTGTCGTGTGAGGAGCTGCTCGAGGACATTGGCCAGCGCTATTTTGATATCGCTGACGAGCTGGAGCTCACCTATCCCATCCGCGAGGAGTTCGCGGCCTTTGCCGAGCGCGCCCGCTCGGGCGACTACTCTACCGAGGAGCTCGTGAGCCGTGGCGAGTATTTCACCGCTCGCCTGATGGCGGAGTACCTGGGCCTGCCGTTCCTGGACGCCGCGACGGTTGTGGCGTTCCATCATGACGGTACGCTCAGCATGAATCGCACCTCCGAGCTGGTGCAGGAGTACGGTCAGCAGGGCGGCTTTGTTATGCCCGGTTTCTACGGCGCGACGCGTGAGGGCCAGATCAAGCTGCTCGACCGTGGTGGCGGCGATATTTCCGGCTCGATCCTGGCCAAGTGCCTGGGTGCCGACCTGTACGAGAACTGGACCGACGTCTCGGGCTTCTATTCTGCCGATCCTCGCATTGTGCCCGAGGCTCAGCCCATTGCGCGCGTTACCTACGAGGAGCTGCGCGAACTTTCGTACATGGGTGCAAGCGTCCTGCACGAGGAGGCCGTGTTCCCCGTGCGCGAGGCGGGTATTCCGCTGGTCATCAAGAACACCAATGCGCCGCAGGACCCCGGCACCATCATTAGCGAGACGGCTGATGATGGTGAGGCAGAGCCCATCATTACCGGCGTGACCGGCAAGCGCGGCTTTGTCGCCATCAACGTTGCCCGCGACCGCACCAAGCCCCGTGTTGGCTTTATGCGCCGCGCGCTTTCGGTCTTCGAGCGCTATGACGTTTCCGTCGAGCACATGCCCACCGGTGTCGACCGCTTTGGCGCCGTGGTGCAGGAGCAGGACGTGCACGACTCGCTGTACTCGCTCGTGGGCGACATTCAGCAGGAGGTCGAGCCGCTCGAGATCGAGGTTGTCGAGGGCCTGGCGCTCATCGCGACCGTCGGCCGTAACCTGCGTGGCCGCGCAGGTATCTCGGGCCATCTGTTTGGCATGCTTGGCCAGGCCGGCGTGAGCGTGCGCATGATTTCGCAGAGCTGCGACGAGATCAACATCATTATCGGTGTCGAGGAGAAGGACTTCGACCTGGCGATTCAGACCATCTACCGTGCCTTCTCCGATGAGAACGGCATTGTGAAGGTCTCCGACCTGGAGGTCCCCGCACCGGTCGATCCCGCCCTGGCCGCGCTCCGCAAGTAGCTGCCGTCCCGGTGCATTTTTGGGACAAGTGCCAAAAATCTACGGCGGGGCGTTTCGTTTCGGTTTCGTTTCGACGGGGCGGGTTTCGTGCCCGCCCCGTTCTTGTATACACTGGCAACAATAATCAGCCTGCTCGGCGTGCGGGCAAAAGCCAAAACCTTTAAAGGGGGAAGCATGAAACAGTACACGGTTGCTATTTTGGGCGCGACGGGAGCCGTGGGCACCCAGATGCTCGAGTGCCTCAACGAGCAGGAGTTTCCGGTTGGCAAGCTCAAGCTGTTGGCAAGTGCACGCTCCGCGGGCAAGACCGTTGAGTTCCGCGGCGAGCAGATCGTGATCGAAGAGGCTTGCCCCGAGGCCTTTGAGGGCTGCGACATTGTGCTCGGAGCCGCCGGCGACGATATCGCGAAGGAGCTGCTGCCCGAGGCCGTCAAGCGCGGCGCCGTCGTGGTCGACAACAGCCATGCCTTCCGTATGGATCCCGAGGTGCCGCTGGTCGTGCCCGAGATCAATGCCGACGATATCAAGTGGCATCACGGCCTTATCGCCAACCCCAACTGCGCGACCATTATCGGTCTGGTTCCCACGTGGCCGCTGCACCAGCTCGCCGGCGTGAAGCGCATGATCGTCTCGACGTATCAGGCGGCTTCGGGTGCCGGCGCTCCCGGTATGGCCGAGCTCGAGGCCCAACTGGCCGCCCTGGGCCGCGGCGAGGAGATTCCCGAGCCGCGCGCATTTGCCGCTCAGCTGGCGAGCAACCTGATTCCGCAAATTGGCGGCGTCAAGGAGGAAGGCTTTACCTCCGAGGAGATGAAGCTGCAAAACGAGGGCCGCAAGATCATGCACCTGCCCGAGCTGCGCGTGAACTGCACCTGCGTGCGCGTGCCCGTGCTGCGTTCGCACTCCGAGAGCATTACGCTCGAGTTTGAGCGCGATATTACGGTGGAAGAGGCCCGTGCTGCGCTGGCTGCTGCTCCCGGCGTCAAGCTGGTTGACGATATGGTTGCCGAGGATGCACACGACCGCTTCCCCATGCCGATGGATACGTCCGACCAGGACCTGATTTGGGTCGGCCGCGTGCGTCGCGACATCTCGAACCCCGAGGCCGCGCGCGGTATCACCTTCTGGTGCTGCGGCGACCAAATCCGTAAGGGCGCGGCAACCAACGCCGTCCAGATCGCTAAGCTGCTCTGCGAGTAGTGTGACCTGTCCGGCGGTGGCCGGGCTTGGTTTTCAGAACGTCCTCGACCATGTGTGGCGC
>JAXIYS010000091.1:0-2567 GCA_036304385.1 Collinsella sp.
GATGACTCCCAGCCCGGTATCGACTTGGTACTTCCCGACTACACCTACGTTCTGGAGAATGAGGAAAAGCTCCGCGGCATCATCGTTACTCACGGCCACGAGGACCACACCGGTTCGCTTCCGTATCTGCTGCAGGACCTCAACAACAAGGTGCCCATCTTCTCGAGCAAGCTGACGCTTGGCTTTATCGAGGGCAAGCTCTCCGAGTTCCGCATTCGTGCACCCAAGTTCCGTGAGGTCAAGGGCGGCAGCCATGTCAATTTGGGCGGCATCTCGCTCGACTTCTTCTCGATGACGCACTCCATTCCGGGCGCTCTGGGCGTGTTCATCCGCACCAACCAGGGCACCGTTATGCACACCGGCGACTTTAAGCTCGACCAGACGCCCATCGACGGCGTCACGCCCGACTATGCCGCTATCAGCCGCTTTGCCAAGCAGGGCATCGACCTGCTGCTGTCCGACTCCACCAACGCTACGGTCCCTGGCTTTACCAAGTCCGAGGCCGAGGTTGGCCCTAATCTGCTGCATGCCATTAAGAATGCTCCGGGCCGCGTGTTCGTCGCGTCGTTCTCGAGCCACATCCATCGTCTGCAGCAGATTTGCGACGCCGCCCGCAAGTGCGGCCGCAAGGTCGTCGTGACCGGTCGTTCCATGCTCACCAACACCCGCGTGGCGCGCGAGCTCGGTTATCTCAACATCGATGATGCCGATATCATCGATGCCTTCGATATTGACAACCTTCCCGACGACAAGATCGTCGTCATGTGCACTGGTTCGCAGGGCGAGCCTCTGTCGGCCCTTTCGCGCATGGCCAACGGCGAGCACAAGACGCTCTCCATCCACGAGGGCGATACCGTCATCCTCTCGGCAACGCCGGTCCCCGGTAACGAGAAGGCCGTTCAGCAGGTCGTCAACAGCCTCGCCAAGCTTGGCTGCGACGTGTGGGATAAGAATCGCGCACTCGTCCATGTCTCGGGCCACGGCAGCCAAGAGGAGCTCAAGCTTCTGATGGCCATGGCCAAGCCCACGTACTTTATGCCGGTTCACGGCGAGGCCGTGCACTTGCGCGCCCATGCCCAGCTTGCCCGTAAGATGGGCATCAAGGAAGATCATATCTTTATCCTCGACAACGGAGATACGCTCGAGATGCGTGGCGGTATCGTCAAGCGCGGTACGCCCGTCGAGTCTGGCGTCGTCTACGTCGACGGACTGCGCATCGGCGATACCGACCCTATCGTTCTGCGCGATCGTCAGAAGCTTGCCAACGACGGTATGGTCACGGCCGTCGCTATCGTTTCGCTCAAGCACAAGAAGATCGAGGCCATCGAGTTCTCGGGCCGCGGTGTCTCCTTTGCCATCGACGACCAGTTCTCCGAGGACGCCTCGGCTTCCATCATGAAGACGATCGAGAAGGGCAAGTTCAGCTTTACGAGCAGCGGTTCCGATGCCATTCGCAAGGCCGTGCGCGACTCGCTCTCTAACTTTATCTGGAGCCGTACGCGCACTCGTCCGATGATCATCCCGGTCGTCATGGAGGTTTAGTTTGGCGCGCGGATCTGCACAAAACGCCAAAGGCAATAAAGCCAACAACCAACCGGCATCTGCTAAGGGTGCCGGTTCCCATCTTCGTGCCAATAAGGGCCACGAGGCCGACTTCGACGATTTTGAGCCCCTGGTCGAGCCTTCGGCCAACCGCGATATCGCCGGCGTGGTCATTGCCGTTATGGCGATTGCGTCCTTCATTGCCGTGATTTCGCCGGCGACCGCACCCGTTACGGCCGCGGTTGCCGGTTTCTACCATCTGGGCTTTGGTCTGGGCGCCTACGTGCTGCCGATTGTCATTTTGCTGTTTGCCGCCACGCTCTTTTTAGGCGAGGATTCGCCGCTCAACGTGCGCTCTGTTGCGGGCGGTGCCGTGGTCTTTATCGCCGTCGTCTCCATTCTTTCGCTGATGGTGCCGGGTACGAGCGACTCGTGCGACCTTATGTTCACGCCGCAAAACCTGTCCGCCTCGGGTGGCTACATCGGTGCGTTTATTGCGAGTGCGCTGCAGAATGCCCTGGGTAAGCCTATCGCGATGGTGGTCCTGTTGGGTCTGGCCGTCGTTGGCTTTGTCATCATCGGCTTTTCGGTGGGCGGCGTGTTGCGCTCTGCCCGCGACCGTGCGGCCGATTTTGCCGAGCGCCGTCGTGCCGACGTCAACGCGAGTCCGTGGGGTGACGACGAAGCCCTGTCGGTGCCCGGCGTTGCCCGTCCGCACCTGAGCATTCTTCGTCAAAAGGGCTCCGATATGGCCGTGACCACGGTCATGGGCAACGATGCCGACTCGGTTTTGGACGATGACGACGAGGACGAGGATCCGTTTGTCGATGTGTCCGATGCCGTGGAGGCCGAGCGCGCCAAGACTACGCTGCTGCCGCGCCGTCATGCCAAGAAGGGCAAGACGGCTCCCAAGCTCAATACGAGCGAGCCCGACCCGTCTTGGTCCGAGAGCGAGATTGAGCTTACCGAGGGCGATGACGAGGACGACGAGGCTCCGATCGAGACCGCCAAGACGACTTTGCTGC
>JAXIYS010000092.1:0-45332 GCA_036304385.1 Collinsella sp.
CTCCTTGTCGTCCTCCATGGCGACGCCGAGCCATTCGCCCGCCTCGAGGGCGCGCATCAGCTCATCGAAGCAGGCATTCATCTCAGCGCTTTCACGATTGCTTTCAGCCTCATCAAAAGCCCTGGAGGCGTCGAGGGACACCCGCAGAACCTCGGGCAGCTCGAGCTTCGAGGCCGCAGCCTGCGTCGCGGCGGCGTCGCCCAAAAGCGCCAGGAACCGATTCTGCATGGCCATGATGCCCAGGGCGCCCAACGCCGTGGAGACGGAGGCGGCGTCATAGGCCGGAAAGGACACCTCGTCCAAGTCGCACTCGACCGGCGCGTCCGTCATGATCGTGGCGATCTTGCGCGAGACGAGTGCGTCGTCGATATGCGCGCGCAGGTTCTCGCCCATCTTGCCCTTGACCTCGTCGGCGTGTGCGATGACCTCGTCCAAGCTACCGTACTGCGCAATGAGCGCGCTCGCCTTTTTGGGGCCGATGCCCGGCACGCCGGGGATGTTATCGGACGTGTCGCCCTTCAGACCATAAAAGTCGGGCACGAGCGCCGGCGTGATGCCGTGATACAGATCGTCCACGCTCTCGGGCGTCATGATCGCCACGTCGGACAGGCCCTTGCGGGTCGAGACCACGTTGACGTGCTCGGTCACGAGCTGATACATATCGCGATCACCGGTCACCAGCAGCATGTCACAGCCGGCCTGCTCGCCCAGACGCGCCATAGTGCCCAGGATGTCATCGCCTTCCCAGCCCTCGGACTGCAAAATCGGCACGTTGAGCGCGGCGAGCAGCTCCTTAATCATGGGAAACTGTGCGTGCAGATCGGGGTCCATGGGCGGGCGTTGGGCCTTGTACTGCGGCAGCATCTCCATGCGCACGCGCGGCTTGCCCTTGTCAAACGCCACGACAACGCCGTCGGGATTAAAGGCGTCAATCATCTTGAGGAACATATTCAAAAAGCCAAAGATCGCGTTGGTGGGACGACCGTCCGGCGCGTTCATGGTGGGCGGCACGGCGTGGAAGGCGCGGTGCATGAGCGAGTTGCCGTCGATGACGGCAAAGGTACGGCGCTTGTCAGACATATTGAATACCTCGCTTTGGGCTGGGCACGGTTTGCTCACACCAGTTTACACGCTCCCCGCCCCGCGGCCACCGCACATCAAGCTCCCCCGCCACCGTGAGCCCGCGCGTGATACGATGGCTCACGGTACATTAACCAGCACGATCGATCCGAAAGGAGCCTGCGTCATGGAGCGTCCCTGCGCATGGAAAAAGTACACGCCACAGCAGATCGAGGAGCTCGAGGAGCTTTGCCGCGGCTATAAGCAGTTTTTGAGTGAGAACAAGACCGAGCGCCTGTGCGTCAAGACCGGTATCAAGATGGCCGAGGAGGCGGGCTACGTCAATCTAGAGACCGTGATCGCCGAGGGCCGCGCGCTCAAGGCCGGCGACAAGGTGTACGCTGCCAATCACGGCAAGGACCTCATGCTCGTCAACCTGGGCACCGCCCCGCTCGAGCAGGGCTTTAACATCCTGGGCGCCCACGTGGACTCACCGCGCCTGGACCTTAAGCAGAACCCCGCTTTCGAGGCCGGCGACATGGCTTATCTCGACACGCACTACTATGGCGGCGTCAAGAGCTACCACTGGGTCGCTTCCCCGCTCGCGCTCGTAGGCGTCATCTGCAAAAAGGACGGCACCACCGTCGACATTAACATCGGCGACAAGGCAGACGACCCGGTCTTTACCATCTCCGACCTGCTGATCCACCTCTCGAGCGAGCAGATGGCCAAGCCCGCCAAGGACGCCGTCGACGCCGAGATCCTCGACGTGATCGTGGGCGGCCGCCCCGTCAAGTTTGACGAGGACGACAAGGACGCCCCCAAGGAGCCCGTCAAGCAGATGTTCCTGGACATCCTCAAGGAGCAGTACGACGTCGAGGAGGAGGACTTCCTCTCCGCCGAGATCGAGGTCGTGCCCGCCGGCCCGGCCCGCGACATGGGCCTCGACCGCTCCATGATTCTGGGCTATGGCCACGACGACCGTGTCTGCGCCTATCCGTCCATGCTCGCCCAGATCGACGTCGCCAACGTGGAGCGCACGAGCATCACACTCATCGTCGACAAAGAGGAGATCGGTTCCGTGGGTGCCACCGGCATGACGAGCCGCTTCTTCGAGAACACCGTCGCCGAGATCATGACGCTCGCCGGCGAGGATAGCCCGCTGGCCCTGCGCCGCGCACTCGCCCACAGCCGTATGCTCTCCTCTGACGTGTCCGCCGGCTTCGACCCGGGCTACGCCGGCAAGTTCGAAACCAAGAACGCAGCCTTTATGGGTCGCGGCCTGTGCTTTAACAAGTACACGGGCAGCCGCGGCAAGGGTGGCTCCAACGACGCCGACGCCGAGTATGTGGCCCTCGTCCGCGACATCATGGACGAGGCCGGCGTAGACTTCCAGACCTGCGAGCTCGGTCGCGTCAACGCGGGCGGCGGCGGCACCATCGCCTACATCATGGCCAAGTACGGCATGAACGTCATCGACTCCGGCGTTGCCGTCCTGTCCATGCACGCCCTGTGGGAGGTCGCCAACAAGGCCGACATCTACGAGGCCTACCGCGGCTACAAGGCCTTCCTCGAGCGCGCCTAACCAACCCTTCATCAGTTGCGGTGAAATACAGACTAAACTGGCCCATAAACGGCCAAAACAGACCGTATTCCACCGCAACTTCCTTTTTTGGCAGAGGAGAGTCCATGCTGCAGGCCATCATTTCGCCCGCCAAGCAAATGCGCGCGGCCCAAGATGCTTTTGAAGTCCTGGGCATTCCACCTTTTGCGCACGAGACGGCTCGCCTCCACCGCGCACTGCTAGATATCGAGCGGAATGAAGGCAGCGGCGGCCTGCAGGCCCTTTGGAACGTGAGCGACAAACTGCTGGGGCCTTGCCTCAACACCCTGCATGAGTTCAGGCCCATCCTGAAAAACGGCGATCTCGACAATCCCGCACTCGCCCGTCACCTCTCCCCCGCCGTCATGTCCTATCACGGCATTCAATACCAGAGCATGGCGCCCAAGGTGATGGATTCCGCGCAGCTCGACTGGCTACAAAACCATCTCTGGATCCTCTCGGGCCTTTACGGATGCGTACGCCCCTTTCATGCCGTTGAACCGTATCGGCTGGAGATGGGCGCGAAGCTTGCCGTCGACGGTGCCCGAGACCTCTACGCGTTTTGGGGCGACAAGCTCGCACGGGCTATCGCTCCGGCAGGCTCCAACGCTACGATCGTCAACCTCGCCAGCGCGGAATACGCCAAAGCCGTTCTGCCCCGCCTCACCACCGACGTCACGGTCGTCACATGTCTCTTTGGCGAAGGTGTCCGCAACGGCAAGCCCATCCAGCGCTCGACCGCCAGCAAAAAGGCGCGCGGCTCCATGGTGCGCTGGATGGCAGAAAACAAGCTCAAGGATGCAAGCGAGCTCACCGCGTTCGACGTAGGTTATCGACACTTTCCCGAGCTTTCAAATAAAAACACTTTGGTCTTCCTGAACGAACAGGCCTTGTAGGACCACCGCTACTTTTGAATGTGCTGCCTAGGCACGGCGTCTATTCCGCCAGACCGTCGGCTTTGGCAATTTCATTTATCGAGCCGTCCTGATAGGTAATCTTGACATGCTCCACCTCGGATACCTTGACGCCCGACGGGGGCTCCAGGCGCCATTCCGTCAGCGCGATATCCATCGTCGTGGGCACATCCCCTTTATCTTTGAGCTCGACTGACAGCGTCTTAAGCGACGCATCGAAGGTCACGCGCTCGATCTCTTCACCAGGAATGGATCCGCCACTCAGCTGCAACTGCACAAACTCGTTGCGCGGATACCAATAGTCGCCCGGCGCGGCAACGGTATTGCCGCCCGCGACCTTCACTGTCATGATCGGCAGGGCATCGTCGGCCTCAAACTCCCACGCAGTGCCGCCGCGACCACCAAACGTCCAGATACAAAAGGCAATCACCAGCACGGCAAGCACCGCAAAACCAATCGCGACCAACCCATGGTGCGCGCGGCTCTCCTCGGCCGATACATCCCATTGCGTCTCACGATATAGATGCTTGTCTTCCATGTTCGCCTCCCCACAGGCACGCTCGTTGGCCCAATCGTACCCATTCAGGCTATACTTGAGCCCATGACATAAACGGGGAGCTTGTAGGACAAGACGGCAGGCTGAGATTGGGCGCGCCCGCCCTGACCCGCAAACCTGATATGGGTAATGCCAACGAAGGGAGCCGTGCCAATGAGCACACAGACCGAGCCCAAGCTCGTCACGCAAATCGACTTCGCCCGCGCCGGGCAAATCACACCGCAGATGAAAGAAGTCGCCGAGCGCGAGCATCGCGACCCCGAGTACATCCGCGAGCGCGTGGCCGACGGCCGCATCGCCATCCCCGCCAACATCGTGCACATCAAAAAGGGCATGCGCGCCTTTGGTGTCGGTGAGGGCCTGTCCACCAAGGTTAACGTCAACCTGGGCATCTCGGGCGACAAGGCCGATGCCGCCGAGGAATGGAAGAAGGTCAAGATTGCCGAGGACTTTGGCGCCGACGCCATCATGGACCTCTCCAACTCGGGCAAGACGCGCCAGTTCCGCCAGCAGCTCATCGACGAGACGCCGCTCATGGTGGGCACCGTCCCCATGTACGACGCCATCGGCTACATGGAAAAACCGCTGGTCAAGCTTACCAAGGATGACTTGTTCGAGGTCGTGCGCGCGCACGCCGAGGACGGCGTGGACTTTATGACCATCCACTGCGGCATCAACAAGTCGGTCACCAAGACCTTTAAGGAGACCGGCCGCCTTATGAACATCGTCAGCCGCGGCGGCTCGCTGCTGTTTGGCTGGATGGAGGTCACCGGTAACGAGAACCCGTTCTATGAGTTCTACGATGAGTTGCTCGAAATCTGCCACGAGCACGACGTGACGATCTCGCTCGGCGACTCCTGCCGCCCGGGCTGCCTCTACGACTCCAACGATGCCACCGAGACCGCCGAGATGATCGAGCTGGGCAAGCTGTGCAAGCGCGCCTGGGCCGCCGGCGTCCAGGTCATGGTCGAGGGCCCGGGTCACATGGCGCTCGACGAGATCGCCGCCAATATGAAGCTGCAGAAGCGTCTGTGCCACAACGCCCCGTTCTATGTGCTCGGGCCGCTGGTGACCGATATCGGTGTGGGCTACGACCACATCACCGCCGCCATCGGTGGCGCCATCTCCGCCAGCTCCGGTGCCGACTTCCTGTGCTACGTGACGCCGGCCGAGCACCTGTGCCTGCCCAACGCCCAGGACGTGCTCGATGGCCTCATGGCCACTAAGATTGCCGCGCACGCCGCCGATATCGCCAAGAAGGTGCCGCACGCCCGCGACATGGACGACAAGATGGGCCAGGCGCGCCGCAAACTCGACTGGGATGCCATGTGGAAGTGTGCTCTCGACCCGGTCACCGGCAAGAAGCGCTACGAGGAATCCCCTGCCGCCACCGAGGGCACCTGCACCATGTGCGGCAAGATGTGCGCCGTCCGCACCGTCAACAAGGTGTTCGAGGGCACGACGATCGACCTCGGCATGGAGGACTAGCCTTTACGAGGCAATCGCCCGCAAGCCTGCTGCGGGGCCCGTCAATTGTTGACGTGTGAACATTTGCTAACATTTGCGTAAAGATTGCACCACCAGCCCGGGATCGGCATACAGCCGGCCCGGGCAACTTTATAATGCAGGTAGAAGACCCATTTGAATCCAACCGAACAAGGGAGCGAACATGGATCGTAGCAAGGTACCTGCCGTTCTATCCATCGCAGGATCCGATTCCAGCGGTGGCGCCGGCATTCAGGCAGACATTAAGACCATCACGGCGCACCGTCTGTATGCCGAGACGGCCATCACCGCCATCACCGCACAAAACACGCTCGGCGTCACCGCCGTACAGAATATCTCCCCTGATATCGTCGCTGCGCAAATTGACGCCGTCTTTGACGATATTCGCCCGAGCGCCGTCAAGATCGGCATGGTCTCCTCTGCCGAGATTATCGAGGTTATCGCCGACCGCTTGAGTGCCTGGGACGCAACGAACGTGGTCGTAGACCCCGTTATGGTCGCCACTTCGGGCGCTCGCCTCATTGCCGAGGATGCCGCTGAGGCGCTCACGCGTCGCCTGTTCCCGCTAGCGACCGTCATCACGCCCAACATTCCCGAGGCCATGGCGCTGCTCGACTACGAGGTCGATTCCGAGCGCACACAGCAAAACGCTGCCATGCTCCTCACCCGTCGCTTTGGCTGCGCGTCCCTCGTTAAGGGTGGGCATTTTGTCAACGAAGCCAACGATGTGCTAGCAGAGCCCGCGCCGCTCGATAACGAGGGCAACCACCTGGGCGATCCGCTCACCACGTGGTTCCGCCACAAGCGCATCGAGACCGGCAACACGCATGGCACCGGCTGCACGCTTTCGTCCGCCATCGCCTGCGCATTGGCACAGGGCATGGATCTTGCCGACGCCGTCAACGCCGGCAAGGCCTATCTAACCGGCGCTCTCGCCGCCGGCTTTGACATGGGTAAAGGCTCCGGCCCCGTCAACCACATGTGGCAATATTAAGATTTGCAGCCCAAAGCCACCACAAAGGGGACAGACACCTTTGCGGTGGCTACCACAAACGTCTCGATCTGTAACAGTTAGAGCCCATTTTTCGGCCCACCTGTTACAGATCGAGACAAACGACCGATATCAACCTAAATAATCTCAATCTGTAACATCTAGCCCGTTTTCGACCTTAAAACTGTTACAGATCAAGACAAACAGACGAATCAAGCCACCGCAAAGGTGCCTTTGTGGTGGCTTGGGGTCGCGCTACTCTCCGAGCATCTCTTGGAGCTTGGCTGCCACGGCGTGACCCAGGCTCTCGTGGCTTTCGGGCATCATATGCAGATAGTCGATATCGCCCGGCTCGGCAAACTCGGCGGCATTCAAAAAGTCGCAGCCAAACTGCTCGGCCACGTGCGCATAGTACTCGCCAAAATGTTCAGATGCCTCAACGGAATGTTCGTCAAAGTCGGTCATATACACATCAGCGATCTGTGGCTTGATCTTGATAGGAGCCATCAGCAGAATACGCGGGCAGGGTGCGGCATTGGTCCAGGGAAATGCGCGCACCGCGCGAATCAGCGCCATGGCGCCACGGGCAATATCGGAGGCCGTCACACCAAAGACCGTCTTGCAATCGTTAGTTCCCAGCATAATAACGATCGCATCCAGCGGCTTATGGGCCTCGAGCAGCATCGGAAGCGCGCGAATGCCGTTGAGGTTAGTGTCCAGATGGCACATATCGTCGCGCACCGTCGTGCGGCCGTTAAGCCCCTCCTCAATCACATGCCAGCCCTCGCCCAGGTCACGCTGCGCCACGCCGCACCAGCGCACATCCTGCGCATAGCGCACCGCGGTGCCATCGCGCATACCAGCCGGATCATAGCCATAGGTATTGCTGTCACCAAAGCACAGAACGTTTTTCATCGTAAGCCCTTCCTTTAGTAAAAAGCCGACGGGAGCAGCCCTCCCGCCGGCTCGACCTATCTGTCGGCACGTACCGATTACAGGTACTTGCGCCAATCGTCATCGTCCTCATCGTCCTCGGCGGCAGCCTGGGCCTGCTCGGCGGCACGGGCGGCCGCGGCGCGGGCGGCAACCTGAGCATAGGACTCCTCGTTACGCTCGGGGAAGCATGCCAACACGTGCTCAAACTTGGCGAAGTCATCATCCCAGCGCGTAGAAGGCACGGCAAAGAACACCTGCTTGACCTTAAAGTCGCCCGACGCGAGCTCCTTACGGAAGAGCTCGGCTACGGCCTCGGCATCAAAGCCGTTATTGTCGCAGCCCCAAGCACCCAGCACGAGCTTCTCGCGACCCAGCTCATCGCAGATGGCAAGGACAAAGCGAATACGGTCGCGCAGGGCATCCAACAGGGCGCCGTCGCTCACGCGGTACTCCTGACGGGCACGCTTGACGTTGGGCGCGGCGGCGACGATCACGTCGGCATACGCATGTACATGGTTGCGGTCGAAGCGCACGGCGGGCACCACCAGCGCACGATTACGGTACAGCTCGCAGTTGATGTTTCGGCGGCGGTTCTCGCCGTACCACTTGCGCTGCTTGTCGAGCACGTTGTACAGGTACGAATCGGCGCAGAGCGTCGCCTCCTGGCCCAGGTAGCCCTGGATGTAGCCACCGCCAGGGTTGGTGAACGATGCAAAGGCAAGCACGGCCATATCGCAGAACTGCGCATAGCCGCGGCCGTTATCGAGGATTGCCTGCGTAGCGGAGGCATCAAGCACAGTGACCTCGGGCAGGACCGGAGCAGCCTCCTCCGCGGGCGCGGACTCAACCTCGTCGGCCGACCCGGTGGACTCGAGCGCCACCTCAGGCTCGACCGCAGTCTCCACCTCAGCGGCCTCAGCAGCCTCGACGTCCTCGGCAGCCTGCTCCTCAGCAGCCGCTGCCTTCTGGGCCTTGGCCTTCATCGTCGCGACAAAACCGGCAGGCATACCATCGAACTCGCGCACGCCGGCAAGCGAACGCTCGATATCCTTGGCGCAGGCCTCGGACACAGCCGCCACATGGCGCTCGGCGGCCTTGGCACGCGCCTCGCGCTTGGGATTGGGCTGACCCGCTCGGTTAGACCTGCGGTTACGGTTCCTGTTGTCGACATCTGCCATACGTGGCCACCTTTCCTGTCGCTGCCGCTATCGGCTTTTTCCCATCCATCATACCCCGCCGCGCACAAAAAAGACGGCCCCGAAGGACCGCCTTTCGTATCGTTTTACCGTGTCCGGCAGGAAGCGTCGCAATGCCGCGCTTTAATCGCGACGGCCGAGGATGTTCAGAATGCGCAGGAACACATTGATGATGTCCACGAACAGGTTGGATGCCATGAGCACGGCGTTGGGCAGCGTGGGCGGCACCGTCGTGGCAACATAGGTGTCGTAGCCAATAAAGCCGGCGAATACCACGATCACGATCAGGTCGGTGATGGTCTGCGAGACGCCCATGAACATCAGCACGATCTCAACCAGAATCGTGGCAAGCAGAATGCCAAAGCCGATGCCGTACACACGCTGGAAGAACTTGGGGAAGGTCACGCCCAGCGCACCGAAGACAAAGGTGATGGCAGCGGTGGCGATAAAGGCGGTGTTGATAGTGGGCAGGTCATAGTTGGCAAGGCCAAACGACGCGGTCAGGCCAAAGGTGCTCGCAAAGATCACGTAACCCACGAGCGACAGGCCCACGGACTGCTTGCCCGCAGCAGCCGACATCATGACGATACCGACAATAGTCAGGATAAACGAGCCAAAGACCAGCGGCAAGGCGGCGCCGCTCATCATCATGCGGGCAAACGCCATGGTGCTCGTAAAGTAAGCACCGGCGCCCATGGCGCAAAAGCCCAAGAAGATGAGAGCAGACATGGCGAGATTGTACGCGCGCGGCGACATCTCCTTGGCGCGACTTGCGCCGGTCTCGATGGGGCCGTTCTGATAGCCCTGGATATCGTTCATACTTCGTCCTTTCAAAAAGCGCACGACAGCGCCGTAGGTGACAAGATTCCTGCCATTGTACCCGAATGCCGCACGTCCTTACCTACGGCGCTCGCCCTCAAGCGTACGATCAAAGGCCCAGACCCACCAACGCACCACGTGCGCCTGCGAGCCGTCCGCCCGGTCGCGCGTCTGGTCCTCCAGATACAACTCGGTCGCGTGCCCGCCAAAACGCACCTTATATGTTGCCGTACGGATGCCGTGGACCATCAGGCCAAACCCAGTGGTCGAGATAATTTCGTCGATCGTAAAACAACGGCCGTCGACCCAGCAGACGGTGACCGGCACGACCTGTCCGCCCGCGAGGATGCGAGCCACGACGTCCACATACTGCTTGTGCACGCGCCGAGTTTTGCCGTCTGTCTGTCGATATTCCATGCCCTCTATTATCGAACGCATGTTTGCATGTTGTAAAGCGAACAGACTGTGGTTTTGGGGTGTTGGGGCGCGCACGCGTGTCCTCATGGCGTGTTAGCAAAAAGAATACCCGCGGTCAACAGGGCTAATATTCAATTTTAGTGCCAAAAAATTCACTTCCCCCATCAGAACTCGGTAAAGAAACCCACAGGAGGTGATACGATTTATCATGTTTTTGTAACGTGTCTGCAAACTTCGAGAAAGCCCATATATGGACGTAACGTTCTCAACCTTCCTCGGCCAAATTGTGTCGAACCCAGTCCTTGCCGTCACCGTGATTCTCGCGCTCGGCGCCATCTTCGTCAACGGATGGACCGACGCGCCCAACGCCATCGCGACCTGCGTCACCACGCGTTGCATGCCCGCCCGCGCCGCCATTCTCATGAGCGCCGCATTCAACTTCTTGGGCGTGCTCATCATGACGCACTTTAACGCGAGCGTCGCCAACACCATCTCACATATCGTCGACTTTGGCGGAAACAGCACCATGGCGCTTGCGTGCCTCTGCGCGGCTCTGTTCTCCATTGTCGTCTACGGTGCCACGGCATCGCGTTTTGGTATCCCCACCTCGCAAAGCCACAGTCTTATCGCCGGCCTGACCGGTGCCGCTATCGCCCTCGGCGGCGCGAACAGCGTCAACGTCCACGAGTGGATGAAGGTCATCTACGGCCTGGCGCTCTCCATCGGTCTGGGTTTTGTCATGGGCTGGATCCTGTGCAAACTCGTCTCGATTCTGTTTGCCGCCGCCAATAGGCGACGTGCAAACGTCTTCTTTAAATACGCTCAGATCGCGAGCGCTGCGGCCATGAGCTTTATGCACGGCGCGCAGGATGGACAGAAGTTCATCGGCGTGCTCTTTTTAGGCGTGGCCTTCGCCAACGGCCAGACGAGCGTCGGCGATGCCGGCATCCCCATCTGGATCATGCTGCTGTGCTCGGCCACCATGGGCATCGGCACCAGCGTGGGCGGCGAGCGCATCATCAAGTCCGTCGGCCAGAGCATGGTCAAGCTCGAGAAGTATCAGGGCTTCTCCGCCGACCTCGCAGGCGCCGCGAATCTGCTGCTTGCCACCCTTACCGGTATCCCTGTGTCCTCCACCCACATCAAGACCTGCGCCATCATGGGCGTCGGCGCCGTCAAGCGCCTTTCGGCCATCAACTTTGGCGTGGTCAAGGACATGATGTTCACCTGGCTCTTTACCTTCCCCGCCTGCGGACTCATCAGCTTTGTCATGGCCAAGCTGTTCATGATGTTCATCTAGTCAAACCGAGCGTCCATCCGGACCGTAATACTTCGCCCACCCGTCTTCGCCTCGAAAGGACCCACTCATGGCAAAGAAACCCGATTCGTTCTACTTTGACAACTACGTCGCCTGCGCCGACCTTGCTGTCCAGGCCGCAGAGTTGCTCATCAAGATTTTCGAGAACTTTGATCCCGCGCAGATCCACGACATGCTCGAGGAGATGCATGCGATTGAGCATGCGGCCGACAAGAAGCACCATGAGCTCGAGGATGCCCTGCTCACGGCCTTTATCACCCCGCTTGAGCGCGAGGACCTGGACCTGATGAGCTGCTCGCTCGACACCGTGCTCGACCGTATCGAGGGCGTCGTGCAGCGCGTCTACTTCACCAACATCCAGAGCATCCATCCCGATGCCATCGTGATCGCCCACAAGGTGACCGATGCCTGCCGCGCCATGAAGGACCTGATGGTCGAGCTTCCCAACTACCGCAAGTCCAAGACCCTGCGCGAACTCGTCATCCAGATCAACACGATCGAGTCCGAGGCCGACGAGCTCTACATCAACGCCATGCGCAACCTGCACGTCAACGGCAAGGACCCGCTCGAGGTCATCGCCTGGCGTGACGTTTACGCCTTCCTGGAGTACTGCGCTGACTGCTGTGAGAATGTGGCTGATGTTGTGGATTCGATTGTCATGAAGAACAGTTAATTGGGGGTACGTGTCCCGGCGGCGAAGGGCCGGCCACGGTTTGCTTTCTCACTCCGGCTGCTTTGCAGAGTCGTTCGAAAGTAAACCGTGGCCGGCCCTTCGCCTTACGTACCTCCATTGGAACTTTGGCTGATACTTTAAAAGCGATGAGGCTTTTGCTGGCAGGGCCTTGGGCCCGATTGGGTACTTTGGGACCGCCTTAAACGTTTGGCTGGATGGGGCTTTGGGTACCCTTTGTTTTGCTTTGGGTTGATTCGTTGAATTTGGAGGGCTTGGTTGTGAGTTATTTGGATTTGGCTCGGTCTCGGTATTCTTGTCGCGAGTTTGAGGACCGTCCTGTGGAGCAGGCTGTGGTGGATGCCGTTGTTGAGGCGGGGCGTATTGCTCCTTCTGCTTGTAATAATCATCCAACCCGCGTGATGGTGCTTGATACTCCGGAGTTGTTGGAAAAGGCTGCTGCTTGTCAGCCTCGGTTTGCTCGTGATGGGTCTATCTTTGGGGCTCCGCTTATCTTCCTTATCTGCAGCGTTACTGACGATGCTTGGGTGCGCCCTTATGACCAGATGAACTCCAGTGCCATCGACACCTCGATTGTTTGCGATCAGATGATGATGGAGGCCGAGGAGCAGGGCCTGGGTACGTGCTGGGTGTGCCATTTTAAGCCCGAGGTGGCCTGTGAGCAGTTCTGCCTGCCCGAGGGCATCTATCCCTATCACATGCTCGTCTGCGGCTATCCTGCCGACCATATCGCCGACCCCGAGCAGCGCGAGGCCCGCACCATTCCCCTCCCCGACTTCCTCCTCAAGTAGATTTTTGGGACAGGCCTTAAAATCCACCTTTGACCACGCGACCTTCGCCGAGTCCTGTGCCCTCAAACGCAGGACTCGGCGTT
This sequence comes from Collinsella sp., assembly GCA_036304385.1. Lineage (GTDB taxonomy): Bacteria > Actinomycetota > Coriobacteriia > Coriobacteriales > Coriobacteriaceae > Collinsella. Next base: position 12,881 of record JAXIYS010000092.1, read on the forward strand.
TTGTTTTGCAGACTGCATGCAGCCACAAAAAAGGACCCGCAAGCTGCGGGCCCTTTCTAGGCGCTACATGATAGCTGGATATTAGTCCAGGTCGTCGGCGGCGAAGTTGTCGATCGGTGCGAAGGGATCGGCAACGGGGATAACCGGCTCGGCGACGGGCAGCGGCTCGGCAGCAGAAACGGTCACAGCCGGAGAAGCGGCGGAACCGACCGGCGTGGAAGCCATGAGATCGGACGGGAAGGAGTTCTGAGCATCGTCCATGAAGTGCTGGATGAGCTTGAGGTACTCGGCCTTAAACTCCTCACGGGAAGCCTTAAGACGGTCGATCTCCTCAAGCTCGGCCTGCTTCTCGGTCAGGGCCTGACGGATGACCTCGCGGGCCTTGGCGTCGGCCTCGTTGCGGATACGGTCAGCGTTCTCGTTGGCGTCGTTGACAATGCCCTCGGCGGTCTGCTGGGCAGCAATCAGGGCAGCGGAAATCTGACGCTCCTGAGCGGAGAAGTCGGGTGCAGGAGCGGCCACGGGGGCGGCGGGAACGGCCTGTGCGGCAGCATCCTGAGCCTGAGCAAGCTGGGCCTGCGTATCGGCAAGCTGCTGCTCGGTAGCAGTCAGACGACCCTTAAGATCGACGATCTTGGCGAGCATGGCGTCGACCTCAGAGGACAGGGTCTCCAGGAAGACGTCGACCTCGGCGGGATCGTAGCCGCGCTTGGCCTCAGAGAAGGTCTGAGCCTGAATGTCAGCAGGGGTAATAGCCATAACAAGTTCTCCTTTATCTTCGCCTTGGCGCCGTGCGCCCGACGTGAGTTACTAAGCCAGTTTTATATGAGTATACCTATAAGAAGTTGCAGAACCAGCTTCTGCACCAACTGCAACGCAATAATCGCAACGACCGGTGAAAAATCGACGCCGCCCATGGGCGGGATAAACCGGCGGAACAAATTGAGCCACGGGCCGCACACGCTATCGAGGACGGCGGCGATATCCTGTAGCAATCCACCCTGTTTCATAGGGATCCACGTCATAAGGCAGTAGACAACGATGAGCGTGGAGTAGAAGTTGAACAGCGTATTGACCAGCTGGACAATGGTGTAGATGTTGATGAGAATCTCCTCGTCTTGTCTTTACTTAAGGTAGCCATCGGCACGGAGCTTTTTGAGGTCCGAATCCTTGACCTCGCAGCCGGCGGGCAGCACCATAAACACGCGATCGCCCACCTCTTTGACGGTGGCACCCAGGCCGCAGGCAAAGCCGTAAGAGAAGTCCAGGACGCGCTTGGCGACCTCGGTACGAACGCCCACAAAAATCAGCGCGACAGGCTGCTTGGTACGCACGCGGCGCACGACGGTCTCCACGTCGTCATAGCTCTCGGGGCGCAGGACATAGGCCGGCAGCTGCGGCGTAGCGTTGATGATGTTGCTCGCATACGCCGAGGCATCGCTCGGTGAGGGAGCAGGTGCGGGGGCAGCAGCGCGGGCACGTGTACTCTCGGCGTAGCTCGACGGCGTGTCGTAGGCACCGGGACGATAACCGCCCGCAACCGTCTCCTGCGAGCGCGATGGCGGGTTGTAGGTCGTAGCGTGGCGAGAATCGTCACCGACCAGCTGGCCGGAGCGCGTGTATACGGCCACCGACTCGGCCTCGCCGCGGCGCGTCTGACCCAACAGGCCGTTGCTCGGCTCATCCTGGGTGTAGAAGCCCTCGCCCGAGGCACCGCTGTAACCGTTGTTCTGGTAGCCGTCGTCATAGCCATCATCGTAGCCGTAGTCGTCGTCCTGACCATAACCCTGGTCGTAACCCTGCTGGCCGCCCAGGTGCATCTTATTTTTAATCTCGTCAAGGAAGCCCATGGTTGTGTCCTCTCGCGGTTTAGTGCAGGCGCTCCGATAATCAGTGCGCACTTCAGAGCCTTATTTTACTGCAAACTCCGGGCTAAATACTACCCTGCCCAGGCGAACGAGCGTAGAGCCTTCCTCAAGGGCAGGCTCAAAGTCCTCGCTCATGCCGCAGGAAAGTTCGGGCAGGCTCAGATCGGAGTGCGTCGCCTCAAGCTCATCCCTTAGTTCGCGAAGTCCGGCAAAAGTGCGGCGCGCCACATTCTTATTCCCCCGGGGCGCCATAGTCATAAGGCCCTGCACACAAATTCCCTCAAGCTCCGCAAGCTCACCTGCGGCGTCTCGGACCTCGTCGGGCGAAAAGCCGCCCTTGGACTCCTCGCCGCTCACATTGACCTCGATCAGCACACGCTGGGGGCCGGAGAGCTCGCCCGCCTCAATCTTGCGGACCGCATGGCTCGAGATAGCCTGAGCCAAATGCAGCGATCCCACCGAATGAATCAGCTCGGCCGAGCCCAGAACCGCATTGATCTTGTTGGTCTGCAGGTTGCCGATCATATCGAAGCGCACCTCGGGTAGCTCCGGATGCTCTACGAGGCCCGCAAGCTTGCGAACGAGCTCCTGCGGGCGGTTCTCGGCAAAATGGCGATACCCCGCCTGAATAGCGGCAACGGTCTCATCAACGCCAACAGTCTTGGAGACGGCAATCAGGCGCGCGGCATCGTGGGGACGGCCCGCGCGATCGAGTGCTGCATAAAAACGTTCGAGAATCTGCTCGCGGCGAGCGCGTATCAAGTCCAAATAGTTATCCATTGCCAATCGCCTCCGCAGACAGCCAAACAAGTAGTCCCATGCTAACGCAAGAGCGCGGCCTCGCATGTGCAAGGCCGCGCTCACTTAGGTATTTACAATCTTTCGACGAACGAGGCCGCCCTACTCCTCGTCGTCCTCGGCGTCGTCCTCGTCCTCGAGGTGCTCGAGCAGGTAGCGGAGACCCTCGCTCACCTCGTTAGCGGGCACTTTGGCAACATAGTGTGCATCGACGGCAGGCCTCATGATGACACCCTCGCCCGAAGGCACGCGCATGCTCTCAAGCTCATCCTCGTCCGTACGGGCGATATCGCCGGCAGTCAAACGCTGTCCGGTCAAAAGGAAGGTCAGACGGCAGGCGGCATCGATCGAAATCGAGGCGATACGATCGAGGTAGCGCGAAACCATGATGGCGCGGCGCAGGTCGTCATAGTTGCTGTCGTCGTCCATAAAATCGCCCGTGTCCATGCGGTTAAAGGTGCGGAAGAACTTCTCGTACGCCGCATGCACCGGCTCGTCCTCGCCGGCCAGGTTGCAGATGATGGACATGTCGTTGGTGACGAGCGCAGAAAGTGACGAACCCAGCACCTGGTAAACAGCCTCGGCCTCGGCCTCGACCGTAGCGACGAGTTCCTGGGGCAGCGAGATGTCGGCCTTGACCATGTGACGCGTGGCGCGGCAGATCTGGCGAACCTTATCGGTCATGCGCTGCAGGTTAAAGTCGACGTAGATGATCGTCTGCAGCAAGCGGAAGTCGGAGGCGACCGGCGACTGCGTAGCGATCAGGTTGTAGCACACGGCCTCCAAGTTGGCGCAGCGCGCATCGATCGAGAGCGTGCGCTTCTTGGTCTTGGTGGCGAGCTTGCGATCGTCGGTCACATAGGCCTTCACGGCGTCGTGAAGCGCCAGGTCTACAGCCTCGTAGATGCTCAGCATCTCGTGACGGGCTTCGATGAGCTGACGGGAAAACAGTTTGCGCATGGTTCACTCCAATCAGTTGGGTGCGGTCATGCCGCCCGCACAGTGAATACGCACCGGACCAGGTCCGATCGGCTTGGGACTAGTCGCACCGATCAGCCAAAGCGGCCGGTGATATAGTCTTCCGTCCGTGAATCCACCGGGCTGGTGAAGATCGCGTCGGTTTGACCATACTCGATGAGCGTGGCGGGCTCGCCGGCAACTTCCTGCAAGAAAAATGCGGTGTAGTCGCTAATACGAGCGGCCTGCTGCATAGAATGCGTGACGATGATGATCGTCATCTCGGGCGCCAGCTCGGCCATCAGATCCTCGACCTTGGAGACGGACGTGGGGTCGATGGCGGAGCAGGGCTCGTCCATCAGAAGGACATCGGGCTGCACCGCAAGCACACGCGCAATGCACAGACGCTGCTGCTGACCGCCCGAGAGCGCCAAACCGTCCTTGTTGAGCTGATTGGATACCTCTTTCCAGAGGTTGGCGCGCTTGAGCGATTCTTCCACGATGTCATCGAGGTCGCTTTTGCTAGTCACACCCTGCAGACGAGGGCCAAAAGCGACATTCTCGTAGATGGATTTAGGGAACGGGTTGGGCTGCTGAAAAATCATGCCCACGCGGCGACGAAGGTCGACCGGGTCGACGCCCTCGGCATAGATATCGTTGCCGTCGAGCGTCATGGTGCCCTCGACGCGGGTGCCCTCGATCAGGTCGTTCATACGGTTGATGCAGCGCAAAAACGTCGACTTGCCGCAGCCCGAAGGGCCGATAAACGAGGTGATGGCGTTTTTGGCGATGTTGAGGTCGAGCCCCGTCAGCGCATGAAAGTCACCGTACCAAAAGTTGAAATCCTTGGCCGTGATGGCCGCTTGCTCCAGCGTGGGAGCGGACTGATAGACGGACATGGGACTCCTTAACTAGCGGCGTTTGCGCGACAGATAACGCGCAAACAGGTTGAAGGCCAGAATAATCGCCATCAGCAAAAGCGCAGTGCCGTAGGCTGCGTTCATGTTGATGCCGTCATTGGCAAGCAGATAAAGGTGAACGGTCATGGGACGACCGGAATCGAGCGGCGAAATAGGTAGGTTGATGGCCTGACCCATGGTGTAGAGCACCACGGCGGTCTCGCCGATGGCGCGGCCGATGGCAAGGACAATGCCGGTGGCAATGCGGCCAAAAGCAGAAGGAAGCACGATCTTGGAGACGACCTGCCACTTGGTGGCGCCCAGGCCATATGCACCCCAACGGATATAGCGCGGAACGGCGCGGATTGCCTCCTCGGTGGTGCGCATGACGATGGGCAGCATCAGAAGCGCCAGCGCCAGGGCGGCCGAGACCATCGAAAGGCCCAGACTCATAGCTTCGACAAACAGGGCGTAGCCAAAGAGGCCCATAACGATGGAGGGTACCGAGGCCAGGGCATCGGCAGCAAAGCGAATGATGTCGACGATCTTGCCCTGCTTGGCGTATTCGGCCAGATAGACCGCAGCCAAGACGGCAACCGGCGTGCAGATGAGCATGGCGAGCGCCGTCACGTAGATAGTCGAGACGATCGTGGGCCAAATGCCACCCTCGGCATTTACGCCCTGCGGCCAGCCAAAGATAAAGTCAAGCGAGATATGCGGCAGGCCGTTAATGACCACGTAGGCGATGATGGCGACCAGTACCAGCGTGGTGATATAGGCCGCGGCGCGAAACACGCCGAGCATGATCTTGTTGGACAGATCCTTGTTGATACGGCCCTTCTTGCCATGGGAAAGGGCACGCTTGATGCGTTCGCGCGACGAGGTTGTATCGACCGTCGTGTCAACGGAATCGGACATAGCCTACCCCCTCTTCTTGGAAATCAGGCGGACGATACCCACCAGTGCAGCGGAGATGATAAACAGGACAACGCCCATGCCAAACAGAGCCGAGCGGTGCAGGCCCGAGGAATAACTCATGTCGAGCGCGATCTGACTCGTGAGCGTCGAGATGGGGCTCGAGATGCTATCCGGAATGACCGGGGCGTTGCCCACGACCATCAGCACGGCCATGGTCTCACCGATGGCACGCCCCATACCCAAGACAATTGCATCGACAATGCCCAGCTTGGCTGCAGGAAGCACGACCTTGTAGATAGTCTGCCACTTGGTGGCACCCATGGCATAGGATGCCTCGCGAATGCCCATGGGAATGGAATTGAGGGCATCGATGGTGAGCGTGGTGATGGTGGGAACGATCATGATGGCGAGCACGAACCACGCCGTCAGCGCGCCAAAGCCAAGACCGCCGGTCAGCTGCGCGATAAACGGACGGATGATGACCATGCCAAAGAAGCCGTAGATGATGGAGGGAATGCCCGCCAGCAGGTCGACGGCGGGGCTGATGAGCTTACGCACGCGCTTGCTGGCAATCTCGACCAGATACACGGCTGTGCCCACACCCAGGGGCACGCCCATGGCGAGCGCACCGACCGTCACCAGGCCAGAGCCCGCCAGCAGCGACATAATGCCGTAGTGACCCTCAGAGGGCGCCCACGTAAAGCTAAAGAAGTCCGCCAGACCGATATCGGTAAAGACCGGCAGCGCCGAGTACGTGGTAAACACAAAAATCAGGATGACGGTGACGACCGCTAAGAACGCACAGGCAAAGAAGATCCACTGCAGCGCCTTCTCCTTAAGATAGGTGCTGCGCGACACCAATGCCAACTCACGCTTTTTGGGCGCCTGAGCCTCCTGCTCAATCTGGGGGGTTTCCTGTGCTTCCACGCTACTCACACCCCTTTCCGTCGTTGGTGACGGGAATAAAGCCCGCCTCGCGAATCTGCTTGTCCATCTTTTCGGACGTCACGTAGTCGATGTAATCCTGCGCCTGCCGCGAAGGCGTCCCCTTCACAAAGAAGTAAAGGTCACGCGAGATGGGGTAGCCGCCACTTGCGACCGTCTTCTCGGATGCCTCGACATGGTTGACCGAAACGGCCTTAACCGAGGTCTTAGCGTTGAGGCTCTCGACAAAACCCAGCGAGATGTAGCCAATAGCGCCGCGCGAGCGGGACACGACATCGCGTACCTGGCCCGTACCCGAAAGAACAGCCGAGCGGCGATCGAACGGCGTGCCGCCCATCACGATAGTGCGGAAGGCCTCGCGCGTACCGGACGCCTCGTCGCGGTTGATAACCTGAATCTTCAGGTCCTCTCCGCCGACTTCTTTCCAGTTGGTGATCTTGCCGGCGTAAATATCGCGGAGCTGCTCGGTCGAGAGATTGTCGACCGAGTTGTCGTCGTTCACGATGACTGCGATGCCATCGTGCGCGATAACGATTGGGGTCAGGCCCAAATCCTGCTCGTCGGCATTGAGGCCACGAGACGAGCTGGCGATGTCGGCGGTGCCGGCGCTAACGGCTTCGATGCCCGCAGAGGAACCAAGGCCAGAGACGAGCACGTCGATGCCGGTCTCTTCCTTAAAGCCCTCGGCCGCGATCTCAGCAATGGGAAGGCAGGTGGTCGAGCCGGCCACGGTAATAGAAGACGTAGAAGATCCCGAAGAGCAGGCACACAGCGTGAGCGCGAGCACTGCTGCACTCAGGACCGATGCGATCCTTCTCATAGCATCACGCCGATTGCTGCATGGCGCCCGCAGGTGCCGCCCTCATTGCGGTAGGAATAAAAGCGGTCGTTCTGACGAACGGTCGAAAGTTGGGTATCCACAATCCTATCCGCATCGACACCGGCATCCACCAGCGCCTCGCGAATGGCGGCGGAAAGATCAAGCATACGGGAAGCGCCCGCATCGATGCACGAGAACTCGGCGGCAAAGCGATCCATGAGCTCCTGGGAAACCTCGTACTCGTCACCCAGGATATGGGGGCCGATATAGGCAGAAACATCGCTCGCATTGCAACCGGCTACCTCACAAAGCGCCTGGCACGCCTTGGCGGAAATGCGCGCGATCGTGCCCTTCCATCCGGAATGCACCACGGCAAATCCGCCGGGGGCAACCAGCACCACGGGAACGCAGTCGGCAAAGCAGAGCAGCACGGGCACCTCATGGGCCGTACAGACGATGGCATCGCAGCCCTCGGCAATCTGCTCGCGAATGTTCTCGAGATCGTCGGCGCCGTTCGAGGTCACCATCACGACATGGTCGCCGTGCACCTGATTGGGAACAAGCAGATTATGCTCGCACTCGGCGGCCCCCATGGCCTCGAGCGCGCGACGACGATTTTCTTGAACAGCAAAGGGGTCATCGCCTACATGCGAGCCCAGGTTGAGCGAGGAGTACGCATCTTCGGAAACGCCACCGGTGCGCTCGGTAAAGGCAAAGCGAACATCGAGCGTCGCACCCTCCACCAACGTAACTCCATCATGGTCGACACGCGAAAGGTTGTCCGCACGTGCTGCCATACTAAAGCCTCCTAATAACACAAGTATCGCGGCGAAGCCGCAGCAGTCCGTGTCATACGGCTGCCACACTTCATAAAAAAGGATACCCGCAGCGGTAAGGAGCAAACGTAAAGGGAACGTAAGGAGATTGGAGGCTTTCGTTTACAAAGGCGAAACACAACAAAAAAAGGGGCGCGCCCAATCGGACGCACCCCTTGCAAGTCGTTGAGAAAAACGAACTAGAAGCTGCCGCGCTTAAGGAAATCGGGAAGCTCGAACTGGTCGTTGCCAAAGTTGGGCAGCTCGGTACCACCGACGTTGCGAGTCGGGGCAGCCTGAGCAGGGCTGGCAGCCGGAGCGGTGCGCTGCGGCTCGGCAGAAGCAGCGGCCTTGCTCTGGGACTGCTGAGCAGCGAAGAGCTCGTCCTGACGGTTGACGTTGGAATCGGAGAAGCCCGTGGCGATAACGGTGATGCGCACCTGGTCGCCCAGGGACTCGTCGACAACGGTACCAAAGATGATGTTGGCCTCGGGGTCGACGGCATTGGCGACAACGTCGGCGGCGTCGCTGATCTCCTGGATGCCCAGGTCCTTGGAGCCGGCGATGGAAAGCAGGACGCGCGTGGCGCCATCGATGGAGCTCTCGAGCAGCGGGCTGGAGATAGCCTGCTGGGCAGCGTCGACGGCACGGGTGTCCCCAGAAGCGGTACCGATACCCATCATGGCGGTACCGGCCTGCTTCATGATGGTCTTAACATCGGCGAAGTCCAGGTTGATGATACCCGGGACGGTGATGAGGTCGGTGATGCCCTGGGTGCCCTGGGAAAGGACGCCATCGGCAATCGCGAAGGCCTCGAGCATGGTGGTCTTCTTCTCGGCGATGTCGAGCAGTTTGTCGTTAGGGATAACGATCATGGTGTCGACGCAATCGGAGAGGGTCTTGATGCCCTCCTCGGCGCTCTTCTTGCGCTTGCGACCCTCGAAGGTGAAGGGCTTGGTCACGACGGCGACAGTCAACGCGCCGACCTCGTTCATCGCGATATCGGCAACGATGGGAGCGGCGCCGGTACCGGTGCCACCACCCTCGCCGCAGGTGATGAACACCATGTCGGCGCCAGCGAGCGCCTCGGCGATATCGTCGCGGGACTCATCGGCAGCCTTGCGGCCAACCTCAGGGTTGGCGCCGGCGCCCAGGCCGCGGGTAAGGTCGGTGCCGATGTGCACCTTGATATCGGCATCAGAGATCGCGAGTGCCTGAGCATCGGTGTTGATGGCAACAAACTCGACGCCGCGGATGCCCTCTTCGATCATTCGATTGACCGCGTTGGTACCGCCGCCGCCGACGCCGACCACCTTAATGACGGCAAGGTAGTTGTTGATCTCTGTCTCGTGCATGTCGGTCCTCCGAACAAAGGTTATAGCCATAGCATGGGTTGACCCCTGCGCACATTAACCTTCAGGTTGAAAGTAAATGCAAAGGTAAACCGTATTATGTTTGCACATTATGAACGTATCAGTCAAATAATTGACCGTGAAAACCAAACAAACCAGATAAACGGCGTGGTATGGCCCCTCAACAAAGCCGTTTAGGATACTAGGCGGTCGGTGCGTTCCTAAACGTGTAGTTGCCCGGAGAGCGCACATTGATATAGGTCACGCCCTCTACCTGCGAAAGCAGCTTGGTCACGATGCGTTCTTTCTTAGCGATATCGTCCGAATCGCCCAGCGACACCTCGACGCCGTTGTCGAGATTTGCCGAGATAGCCTCAACGGAAGGTGTGGAAATATCCTTCACCTGGTCCAAGAACTCGCTCGAAAAACCGCGTGCGTAATCCAGGCCGGCCTTGACGGCCTTGGAGCTCACCGCCCGACCCGAAACCGGTGCGACATCGGCCGAGACGTCAGTCAACAGCACGGCGCCGTAGTGCTTGGCAAGCGCCAGGGCCGCATCGATGCCGGTCAGGGTGTTGGCACCCTCCCCCGATGTAATGACGTTCCCCTGGTCGTCCACCTCGACAGACGTCGACAGCGGAGCGATCCAGGTGTCATCGTCTCCGATAGCCCAGGCAAGGTCGTCGGAGCTGATATACGCAATGGCGGTAACTTTACGCTCCGTCGGCGTGATGATAAGCGTATGGGGAAACTGGCGCTGGACATCCACGCCCGAGACCCACGGGTTTTGCTTGAGGCCCTCGGTGATCTGATCGGAATCCACGTTAAAGAGCGACGTGTTCTCGGGAAGACTGATGAGCTGCATGGCGTCGTGCTTGGTCACATGCTCGCTGCCATGAATCTGAATATCGGTGGCGGAAAACAGGCCAGAGTTGATGACGACGATGGCAATAATGGCAAGTACGGCCACGGCTGCCAGGATGCCGCCCGCGATCTTGCCCTTACCCTTCATGGCAGAAGCGGCGTCGGTCGCCTTACCTGCCATGGCACCGAGCGATGACAGAGGATTGATGCCCTTTTTTGCCGAAGACGCCTTGGCAGCGGGTACCGATGTCAGTGAACGCGGCTTAGCGCCAGCCAACGTACGGCTGGCATGCGGCGCACGAGCTCCCAGCGAAGGCTTGGGCGTCGCCATGGATCGGGAGGTCTTGGTGCCCATCGCCGGCTTGGGCGTCACCGAAGGACGCGGAGCCGGACGACTCGTCTTTTTAGAAGCGGGGCGTCCCCCCAGCTGAGAGCCGACGACCGGGCGCTTGGCAGGACGGACGGACCCAACAGACTTGGAGGACAAGGCGGGCTTGTGTTGAGACTGGGCAGGTGCGCCGGAACGCCCTCCGGCGCGGCGGAAGGTTGGTTTCGATGCTCTAGAAGCCGAGGAATTTAACTTCCGGTCTGAGCTCGATGCCATACGCCTCCCTCACCTTTCCGTACACATGCCTGATAACCGCGGCCACGTCATCGGCCGAGGCGGTTCCGTTATTAACGATAAAATTAGCGTGTACGGGCGAAACTTCCGCACCGCCAACCGAAAAACCCTTTAATCCACAATCCTCAATCAACTTGCCCACGCTTGCGTCGGGCGGGTTGCGAAAGACCGATCCGCAGGATGCGCGACCCATGGGCTGCGTGCGCTTGCGGCGCGTCAGGTACCGCTCCATACGCTCGCGAATGTCTGCCTTGGGCGCGGGCTTGAGTTTAAGCACGCACTCGAGAATGATCTCGTTACGCGGCAAGCTGCACTCGCGATACCCCCAAGCGATCTCGGACCCTGCATAGTGCTTAATACCGGAAGCCGGATCAAACGTGACCACGTCCTCGATAAGGGAGCCGATCCACTCGGTCCGCGTACCTGCGTTCATGGACACGGCGCCGCCGACCGAACCGGGAATACCGACCGCGAACTCAAGGCCCGAAAGCCCACGCGACAAGGCGTCGTTGACCAAACGCGCGAACATCACGCCCGCACCAACGGTCAGCGTGCAGCCGTCCTCGGCAACAACCGTGCGCTGAAACTCACGTCCCAGCGAAATAACGGCGCCGCGATAACCGGCATCGGCAACCAACAGGTTGGACCCCTTGCCGATCATCACCCACGGCACCTGCTCGCGGTCAAGCACCGCCACGGCGCGACGCAGGGCATGGTAGCTATGGCACGTCACAAAGAGGTCGGCCTTGCCGCCGATACGATAGCTTGTATGGCGTGCAAGACGTTCGTCCTCGACCACGTCCGTGTCGATCATGCCCGAAAGCGCCATGACGGCGTTAAACAGACCCATAGGGTTTAAGCGTCTTTCTTGGCAGTCAGATACTCGATGAACTCGGGGCCGACGGTCGTAACATCGCCGGCACCCATGGTGAGCAGCAGGTCGCCCTCGCCCACGAGCTTCTCAAGCTCCTGGTTGAGCTCAAGACGACTGGAGCAGTACACGACCTCCTTGCCGGGGTGCTTGGCGCGAACGGTATCCGCGAGCATCTTGGAGGTAACGCCCGGAATCGGCATCTCGCCGGCGGAGAACACATCGATCAGCAGCAGCTTATCGGCGTTGGCAAAGGCATCGGCAAAGTCGTCGCACAGAGCCTGCAGGCGCGAATAGCGGTGCGGTTGGAACACGACGTCGACATGTTTGTAGCCCAGCGAAGAGGCGGCAGCGAGCGTCGCCTTGATCTCGGTGGGATGATGGCCGTAATCGTCAACCACCGTGATGCCGTCGATATCGCCCACGTGGGTAAAGCGACGGCGGACGCCCTCAAAACTCGAAAGTGCCTTAGCGGCGGCGTCGATATCGAGGCCTAGGACATGGGCGACGGTCAAGACGGCCGTGGCGTTGAGCATGTTGTGACGACCGGGGTTGCTCTTAATCTCGACAGCGTGCTCGGTGCCGTCCTCAAAGCGAACGATAAAGTCGCTCTGGATGCCCTTGACATCCGGATGTACGCAGACGATGTCGTTGTTCTCGGCAAAGCCATAGGAAAGCACATGACGGCCCGTCGACTTGGCGAGCTCGACCAGATGCGGATCCTCGCCGCAAACGATGACGGTGCCGTCCTCGCCCACCAGCCCCATAAACTTAGCAAAGGTGGCCTCGATCTCCTCGATGCCCGAGTAGTGATCGAGATGGTCGGCCTCGACGTTGGTCACGATGACCACGTTGGGGTTCAGGAACAGGAACGAGCTGTCGGACTCATCGGCCTCGGCGACAAAGTAGTCACCCGAGCCGTTCTTGCCGTTCGTGTCGTAGCCCTCGACGATGCCGCCGATCAAAAAGCTGGGGTCCAGACCCATGCGATCGAGCATCGTGGCGCACATCGAAGAGGTCGTGGTCTTGCCGTGAGTACCGGCGACGGCGACGGTGGTGTAGCCATGGCCCAGAGCCGAGAGCATCTTGGCGCGGGGCCACACGGGAATACCCAGCTCGCGGGCACGCACGAGCTCGGGGTTGGACTCGGGAATAGCGGTGGAGACCACGACCACGTCGGGCTTGACCTCGTCGATCGTCGCAGCCTCGTGGCCCACGTGGACCTTCACGCCGGCGCGGGTAAGCTGGCGAATATAGCGCGACGTCTTGAGGTCGGAACCGGTAACGGTATAACCGCGCTCGTGCAGGACGAGGGCGATGCCGCTCATGCCGGCGCCACCGATACCGATAAAGTGGGCGCTCTTGAACTCGGGCGCGGAGGTTGCAGTCTGGGAATCAGCCATGTGCTCGTGTACTCCTTGCGTAAACACTGCCTGTAACCAGTTAACTGTACCGCACCTACCACATCCGCGCGAGGGCGACCGGCGATATCCCGTCTAACTAACGCAATCCCTCTACCGCATCGGCCAAAAGTGCGGCGGCACGGTCCTGGGCCAAGCCACGCGCCGCCTGACGCATGGCATCACGCGCTGCAGCGTCATCGACCAGGTGCAGCAGCTCATCGGCAAAGGCAGGGGCATCGATATCGGCATCGGCGCAAAGCACGCCGGCACCGGCATCGACCAGGTAACGGGCATTCGTGGTCTGGTGATCGGCCGTGGCGTGCGGATACGGCACGAGTACCGAGGGCACGGCAAGCGCGGCGATCTCGGCCACGCTCGAGGCACCGGAACGCGAGAGCACCAGATCGGCCGCAGCCAGCATATCGCCCATGTTGTCGATGTAGGGCTGGACTCGATAGCGCTTCGCCTCCTCGGGAGTCAGCGCCAAAGCGCGCTCGGTCTCCTCAAAGCCGTCGGCACCCGTCGAATGCAAAATATAGAGATTCTCGCGGGTCAGCAGCTCACTCTTGAGCGAGGCAACGCGCTCGTTGAGATGCTGAGCACCGAGCGAACCACCAAAGACGAGCAGAAGCGTCGCGTCCTCGGGCACACCGAGCGTCTTACGACCGCAGGCGCGATCGCCCTCGATCACCGAACGACGCACGGGATTGCCCGTCATGAGCACATGGTCGGGGTCGCCCTCGCGCTCAAAGACCGCGCGGGCCGTAGGTACCGAAATGCACACGCGGGCGGCATGTGAGTTCATCATCTTGTTGGCCAGACCCGGAACAGAGTTCTGCTCGTGCAGCAGATACGGAACGCCGGCGCCCTTGCACCAACCCAGCAGCGGGACCTCAACGTAAGCACCAAAGCCGATAGCGGCATCGGGCTTACCGACCTTCGAGAAGTGACGGGCAAGCGCACGCTTCGCCTTGTTGACGCGCCACAGCGAGGTCAGCGCCGTCCAGGGACGGGAGCGATCGAAGCCCGTGACCGTGATGGGCACAAAATCGAATCCGGCCTCGGGAACCAGACGGCCCTCGAGCTTGCGCGACTGGCCCACGAACACAACGTGATGACCGCGGTCACGCAGCTCCTCGGCCAAGGCGAGCGCGGGGTTGATATGTCCTGCCGTGCCGCCAGCTGCAATAGCAACGGTCATCTTATCGGTCATGGTAATCCCTTCGTACACGCGGCCCCTGGTCATCGGTGCGCAAACGCGCCGACGGGTCCGAATTCAAATCGATTCGATTATATCCGCCGCCCGCATTGCGAGGAGCGGGGCGCTGAGGACGACCTTGCGGCGCCGTTCGCTGACGCGGACGGGCTGCCGGCTCGGTCGCAGAGCCATCCAGGACGGTAAAGCCGTTACGCGAAGATCGCTCGCCGCGCACGTGGGGCACGCCGGCGGTACTCTCATCCATAACGGCAAAGCTCTCGCGGCGACGGTCGTACTCATCGCGACGGGCGCTCTCATACGAAACGCGCAGGATCAGACCGGCGAGCATAAGCGACACGATAATCGAGGAGCCGCCGTAGCTAATAAACGGCAGCGGCTTGCCCGTCATGGGAAACACATTGAGAATGCCCAGCGCGTTGATCAAAAACTGCACCGCAAGGATGACCGCGGAACCCGATGCCATAAGTGCTCCGCGACGGTCGGTCGCCTGCTCGGCAATGCGAAACGCCGAGTAGATCAGCATCGCAAACACCAAGAAGAACAGCACGGTTCCGATAAAGCCAACTTCCTCGCCGATAATAGCCAAGATGTAGTCGTTATGCGCCTCGGGCAAATACGAGTACTTCATGGTGGAGTTGCCGATACCGCGACCGAACAGGCCGCCCGAGGCAAACGCCATGATGGCAAGCGTGGCCTGATAGCCGTCACCATATTCGTCTGCCCAAGGATTCCAAGCAACCTCGACACGCGTCATACGATACGGCTCGGCGATAAGGGCGATCGCAATGACGGCGATGCCGGCAACGACCGTCCAAACGATATATTTGGGGTCCAATCCCGCAAACAACGCCATGCACATGAGGGTCAACAAGATGATCAGAACGGTGCCAAAATCGGGCTGAACAAAGATCAGAAAGAGCGAAATGCCCAGGTAGACGCCCATCTTGCGAAGAAACTCGTTGATGTTGCCGCCGGGCGAAAAGATGCGGTCGAGCATGATGGCCGAATACGCGATGGCGAACGGCTTTAAAAACTCAGACGGCTGGAACTGAATACCGGCGATGTTGAGCCAGCGCGTGGCGCCACGACTGCCGCTACCCATAAAGAACACCAGAACCAGTAGCCCTATCATGCCCATGAGGAAGATCCTGAGCACGTCTTCCCCAAACCAACTGTCCGGCAAGACGCGCACGATGGCAACCATAGCCAGCACGCCAACTCCGGCAAACGCGGCCTGTCGAAACAGGAAAAACGTCGCCGAACCATTCTCGTGCATCGCCTCGACCGAAGATGCCGAGTACACCATCAGCAAGCCAAAGCAAACCAAGCTAAACAGGCAAGCCATAAATATCAAACGGGGGCGCATGATGCGGGCGGGGACGCCGGCAATATAGCGCTCACTGAACGTCTGCCCGCCGCGTCCGGAACGCGGCGTGCTACGCAGCGAGGAAGCACGGTCCGAGTCGGGCCTCCTCATATCACTTCGGGGGCTCTCCTCTCTCACCGGCAACCCCTATTCCGTTTGCGATTTCGCCGCTGCGGCAAGCTGGGCCACGTAGTCCTTAAACACGCGACCGCGCTCCTCGTAGCCCGAGAACTCGTCGAACGAAGAGCAGGCGGGCGAAAGCAGGATCACGTCGCCGCGGCTCGAGAGCGAGCGGGCAACGTCAACGGCATCGCGCAGATCATCGGCCTGGGCGATATCCACGTCACCATCGACATCGGCCTCGTCCATAGCAGCGGTAAAGCGCTCGCGCGCATCGCCAAAGCAAACGACCGAGCGCACGTTGTCCATAACAACGCGGGCAAAGTCCGCAAGCGGCGTGCCCTTATCGTGGCCGCCGAGCAGCAAGATCACGTCGTCATCAGGAAACGCCGTCAGAGCCTTTTCGACTGCATCGGTGTTCGTTGCCTTGGAATCGTTAACGTAGCGCACGCCATCGATCTCGCCACAGGGCTCAACGCGGTGTTCGAGTGGCTGGAACGATGCCAAACCGCGGCAAACGCCCTCGGGATCGGCACCGACGGCCAGAGCAGCCGTGGCAGCGCATAAGGCATTGATGACATTGTGATGGCCCGAGATCTTGAGCTCGGACGTGGCGACAAGCTGAGTCTCGACACCCTTCAGGCGGACGACCATCTTGCCGTCGCGCACAAAGGCGGCGTCTGCACCCTCGGGCTCGTCAAAAGCGACCTTGCAGATGCGGCGACCCGGCGTGTAGATGTACTCATCGAACTCATGGATGCCGGCATCCTCGACGTCGATAACCACGAGGTCGTCGTCGACCATATTCTCGAACAACTTGATCTTGGCAAGCGCATAGTTCTTGTGGCTCTTGTGCCAGCCCAGGTGGTCGGGCGTGATGTTGAGCAGCACCGCCACGCGAGGATGAAGCTCGGCGGTCGTAGCAATCTGATAACTCGACAGCTCGGCCACAAACCACTCATTGTGTGCACGGCCGTCGATCTCGTTCACTGGCGGCTCGCCGATATTGCCGACGGCCACGCTGGCTTCACCGGCGGCCTTGAGCAGATAATCGGTCAGCGACGTGGTAGTTGTCTTGCCGTTGGTGCCCGTGATGGCAATCCAATTGTGGGGAGACAGGCGATAGGCAAACTCGGGCTCGCCCATAATCTGAGCGGCATGCTCACGCCCAGCCTTAAAGAAGGCCGAGAACTCCGAGATACCCGGGCATGTCACGCACACGTCATAGGTACCCTCGACCTGCTCGGTGCCGTAGACAAACGACGCGCCCTGCGCCTCGAGCGCACGTGTGGCGTCATTGGGCTCGGAGCTACCACCGCCATACACGGTCGTGGCGCTCACGCGTTCGGGGTGAGCCAACGCCCAACGGGTGACATCGAGACCGGATTTACCCTGCCCCAAAACAAGCAGGCTAAAGACATCAGCAAGAGGCATGAAAGACCACTATCCCAACTGGAAGAACAGGGCGAGGCCAACGGCGCCAAAGGCCGCGGCGATAATCCAAAAACGGATAACGACCTTGGTCTCGGCCCAGCCCTTCTTTTCGAAATGATGATGAATGGGCGCCATAAGGAAGACGCGCTTGTGCGTAAAGTGGAAATAGACGACCTGGATCATGACCGACAGGGTCTCGACGATAAACAGACCGCCGATGATGAGGGAAACGACTTCGGTGTTGGTCATGATGGAGGTGCAGGCAAAAGCGGCACCCAGGGCAAGTGAGCCGGTATCGCCCATAAAGATGCTCGCCGGATAGCAATTGAACCACAAAAAGCCCAGGCAGGCACCGGCGCACGCCGTGCAGAAGATGGACAGGTTCACGTCACCGTGCAAAAACGCCATGGCGGCCATGGCGAGCATGGCGATCATGGAAGTGCCACCGGCAAGGCCGTCCAGACCATCGGTCAGGTTCACGGCATTGGAAAGACCAGCGATCATCAGCCAGCAAAATACAATGTAGAGCCACGGAAACGAAAGGCCGCAGATGGTGGTCGAAAGAACACCGAGGTCAATCGTCAGGCCGCCGGGAAAACGAATCTCGGGGGCGACGCCGCACCAATTGACGGCGAGCACGGTAAAGGTGACGCAGATGATGGTCAGACCGATCATCTTGGCGTGAGGCGTCAGGCCGAGCGAGCGACCGTGCGTGACGGAGGTCAGGTCGTCGATGAGACCCAGAACGCCGGTGGCCAGCGTGGCAAGCAGCACGAGCACGAGCTCGGTGGTGAGCTTGCCCATCAGCAGGCAGGTCAGCGAGATCGCGACAAGGATGATGACGCCACCCATGGTCGGCGTACCCTGTTTAATCAAATGGCGCTTGGGGCCGTCGGCTCGGACCTGTTGGCCGATACCCTCGACCTTCAGCAGCTTGATCCACCACGGCATAAGCAGCAACGCAATGGCGGCAGCGATGCCAAGTCCCAAAAAGGCCTGATACGTAGGATACGAGGGATTGCCGAACATGGGCTAGCACACACCTTCCACAAAGCGGTCGAGCTCAACAAAACGGGAACCCTTGACCAGTACAACATCATGATTTTCAAGCGCGCCGCCCATGCGGTCGAGCACCTGCTGATAATCGGAGAACACCTGGATGCGGTCCTCATCCATACCCATCATACGTGCGGCATCGGCCATGAGCTGAGCCAGCTCGCCGCCCACGCACGCGAGCATGTCGAGCTTCTTGGCGGCGGCATAGGCGCCCACGAGCTCATGCATGCGAGGAGCCTCGTCGCCCATCTCGCCCATCTCGCCCAGAATCGCCATGCGCGAACCGTCACAGATGAGCGAGCACAGCAAATCGAGGCCGGCAGCCATAGACTCGGCACTGGCGTTATAGGAGTCGTCGATGATGCGTGCTCCGCTCTTGGCGCGCTTGATCTCCTGACGGTGACCGGTGATCGTAAGGCCCCTAAAGGCGGCATCGATCTGCTCGGGCGTCACACCCAGACGATAGCCGACCGCGGCGGCCTTGACGGCATTGGGCACGGACTGCACGCCGGGAATGGCCAGCATGGTATCGACCGTGTCGCCCTGACCAAAGTCGAGCGTAAAGACCGGATGGCCCTCGTCGTCGACGCGAATGTCGCGTGCGCGGACCTCGTCGTCGTCCGAGACACCGGCCAGCATCACGTCAATACCCGCAGGCTGAGCGAACGTATCGCGAATGAACGGCGTAAAGTCGTCCTCGCCGCCCAAAACCAGCAACGGCGAGAAGTCGCCGGCGGCGCACATACCCTGGACAATCTCGGACTTGGCGCGGGCGATGTTCTCGCGGCTGCCCAGAATACCGATGTGGGAGGTTCCGATCTTGCTCACGATGGCAAGATTGGGGTTGGCAGACTGGGACAGGCGCTCAATCTCATGAAAATGGTTCATGCCCATCTCGAGCACCAGAACCTCGGTATCGGCCGGAGCGGAAAGCACCGTGAGCGGCATGCCGATCAGGTTGTTGAAATTGCCCTTCGTGGCCCAAACGCGATAACGCTTGGCGAGCACGGCGGCGAGCACGTCCTTGGTCGTCGTCTTGCCAATCGAACCGGTAATGCCGACGACCAGGCAGCCAAGCTCCAAGCGATATACATGCGCCAGGCGCAGCAAGAACTCCTCGGGGTCGTCGGTCAGCAAGATGGCGCATCCCTTGTCCTGCGCCAGCGAAACCAGCTCGGCATCGGGCTCGCGCGTCATCACGACGGCACCGGCACCCGACTCGATGGCACGGGAGGCAAAATCGTTGCCGTCGACCTTTTCGCCGGGGAAGGCGACAAAGATCGTCCCCTCCACGACCTGACGCGAGTCGATAACGCACCCGCGGCATACCCGATCGACTTCTTCCGTCACGGTTCGGGCCCCCGTTGAGGCCGCGAGGTTGTTGACGGCGATCTCTATCATTGCAGCTCCCCTGTAAACCTAATATTGCTATCGGCGTATTGTATCCCAGTGCCATGCGCGCGTGGTGCAGGGCATGTGAACACCCTTCAGATCAAACGGCAGACCACGCTCAAGATTGTAACCCCCTACTTCGTGCGCGGGATACCCAGCACGTCGAGCGCGTTGGCCATAATGGACTGGAATGGCACCGCGGCGGCATCCGAGCCGCTCGGCGTTCCATCGAGTGTGATATAGCACAGCACCTTGGGCGATTGTGCCGGCGCAAAGCCCATAAAGGACGACATGTAGTTCTCCTTGAGGTAACCGCCGTTCTCGTCAGCACGCTCGGCCGTACCGGTCTTGCCCGCCACGTCATAGCCATCGACCGCACCGCCAACGCCCGTGCCTTCGGACACGACCGTCTGCATGCACGATGTCACCTGGGCGGCAGCGTCCTCCGAAATCGCGCGCTCGCCTTCGCCCCAGTCCTTCTCATCGCCCTTGCTGGACTTATAGAAGTGCGGAGTCATCATCACGCCGCCGTTCGCGATACCGCCCACGGCACGTGCGACCTCAATCGGCGAGACGGACAGCGCCTGGCCAAAGCTCATCGAGCCCAGCGTGGCGCCGTCGTACTGGTCGCGCTCCTTGACGATGCCCAGACTCTCACCCGGAAAATCGACACCGGAGCTATGACCGATACCCCACTTGTCCACATAGGTGGCAAAATCATCGGCACCGATCTTGCGTCCCACCAGGACAAAGCCCACATTGGACGAACGGCGCATCATCTCGCGCACGTCCATGGTCATGGTGTAGTCGCGCTTATCGGCGTCGGTAACGGTGTCGTCGCCAACCTTAATGCTCGCCGGCACCTCAAACGACGTGCTCGAACGCACGGCGCCCAAGTCGAAGCCGGCACCGGCCACGAGCGTCTTAAAGACCGAGCCGGGCTCGTAGGCATCGGTAACCAGGCGCAAGTTCATGTCCTCGGTCTTGGCATTTTCCAGATCGGTCTGGTCATATGTCGGATACGAGCATGCCGCCAGAATCTCGCCCGTCGTGGGATCGGTGACCAGGGCCGAGCCATTCTTGGCCTTGGTCTTTTCGACCGCCTCGGCCAGAGCGTCCTCGGCGGCACGCTGGATATTGACATCGAGCGTCGTCACGATGTCCACGCCGTCAACCGCCGCCACCTTCTTATAGGCGCCGCCCGCGATATAGCTACCGTCCCTCGCCCGTTCGCGCACCAGCGAACCGTTCGTTCCGGTCAAAAGCTTGTTGTACTGTTTTTCGAGACCCGTCAGACCGTCGTTGTCCACGTTTACCACACCAAGCACCTGCGATGCCAGGTTGCCGTAGGGGTACACGCGCTTCATGGCCTGTTCAAAGAGCACGCCTGGCAGGTTCTTCTTCTCCAGCGCCGCGACATCATCCTCGTCCACCTGACGTTTGATATACACCCAGGTGCCATCCGACTCAACGAGCTCGCGACAGGTCTTTTTATCGATGCCCGTAGCTTTGACCAGTGCCGATACCGTCTTGTCAACGTCCTCGATAAGCTGAGGATTCACGGCGATGTTGCGGCATTCGACCGACGACGTCAGCACGTTGCCGTTACGGTCGTAGATGGTACCGCGCTTGGCATACAGCGTCTGCGCAAGCAAGCGACGTGCATCGGCGCGGTCGCGTAACTTATCGGCTTCCACGATTTGATAGTCGGCAAGGCGAAGGACGCCTAAACCCAAGCCAAACCCGATGAAGCCCATGACGGCTTTGCGACGGGGCAGCGGCGTGCCCGTGAGCCATTCGGTCGACGAGCTCTTGCGCGGTCTGGTGTTATGCATTTGAGGACCACTCGAGCCACGGAGACGCGACGCAGGGTCGTTGCCATAGGACAGCCTCGCGTTGTAAGATGGCCGACCCGTTCCTTGATAACCAGAACGTCCCCGCGATGAGGGACGTCCAGAACCGCGACCCCCGTCGGAGCCGCGGCGATAGTCATTTGTCATACTCAGCTACCGTCTTGTTACTGAGCGGTCGCGGTCGAGCTAGCGCCCGCGGCTGCATCCTGCGAAAAATCAAGTGTAACGCTCTCGCTGGGCTCCACCATGCCATAAGCGCCCGCAAGGTCGCGAATGCGCGTGTCGGCACCATAGACCGAATGCATGACCTCCAGGTCGGAGCTCTCATCGGTCGCCTTCTCGAGCGTGTTGGTAAGCGCGGCGTTGCTGTTGAGCACCTGGGCCGTAACGCCGGCGAGCGCCACGCGGGCGACACCGATCGTCATGAAGATGGCCGCAATGATGCAAAACGTTTTAAGAACGCTCATGAAAACCGGGCTTACCGCCTGGTTTGCCTGACGGCCCGCGCCCGTGTAGACATCAAAGCGCGGCGTGCGCTGCTCGCGGGGAGCAACGGGGGCCTGCGGTGCCTCACGATAGGCGGGCATGGCGTTCATATCATAGGCGAGTGCTGCGTTTGAGGTGTTGTAGCCCATGATATGCCGCCTCCCATCCCGAGTACGTTGGTAGTGTGTTTAAGCTTCGTTTGTGGTACGAGCGGGAGGTCCAATATCGCGCGGTCGCGTCTACAGACGCTGCGCCACGCGGATCTTGGCTGATCTCGCCCGAGGGTTGCGCGCAACCTCATCGGGTTGGGCAACCAGGGGTTTGCGGGTGATGACCTTGAGTATCGGCACGTTGCCGCACACGCACACCGGAATCTCCGGCGGACACGTGCACCCCTGGCTCATCTCCTTAAAGTGGTTCTTTACGATACGGTCCTCGAGCGAGTGATACGAGATGACGCAGATGCGTCCACCCGGGTTGAGCCACCTTGTGGCGGCGTCAAGCCCTCGCTCGAGCACATCGAGTTCGTGATTGACCTCGATGCGAATGGCCTGGAAACTTTTCTTGGCTGGGTGTCCGCCATGCCGACGAGCGGCAGCGGGGATACCAGCCTTGATGATCTCGACAAACTGACCGGTGGTTTCGATCGGCTCATGCTCGCGGCGGCGCACGATCTCACGCGCGACCTGCGAGGCGAACTTCTCTTCGCCATAGACGCGTAGAATCCGGGCGAGGTCGTGTTCGTTATAGGTGTTGATGACCTCAGCTGCGTTTAAGGTGTTGTTACCCGGATCCATCCGCATGTCCAATGGGGCGTCCTCGTTGTACGAAAAGCCCCTGCCAGGGATATCGAGTTGCGGCGACGAAACGCCCAAGTCGAACAGGAAGCCATCGACCCCGGGCACCTCGGCCGAGCAAAGCAGCTCGTCCAAGTCGCCGAAGTTGCCCTTCAGCAGCTGGTGCGGTACGCCGGGAACCTCGCGGTCCAGACGGGCGCCAGCGGCCTCGAGGGCCATGTCGTCCTGATCGACGCCGAGCAAAAGGCCGGTCTCCCCCACCTGCGCGGCCATCTTTACCGAATGGCCGGCACCGCCAAGGGTGCAGTCGCAGACGACGGAACCGCTCTTTAGCTGCAGCGACTCAAGCACTTCGCCGAGCATGACAGGTTCATGCCGATATTCTTGTGTCAAGATCCCACGCTCCATCCGTTACTCGTGCCTTGCCCTTACGAGAAGAAGAGGTCCAGCAGGGCCTCGTCATCATCGTCCTCATCGGCCGTAGCGCGGTCCCAAACCTCAAGGTGGTCGTAGTTGCCCACAACCGTGACCTCGCGGTCGAGGTTCGCCTGCTTGCGGAGAGACTCAGAAAGACCGATACGACCTGCGCTGTCCACATCCATCGACGTGGTGCGCTTGTTGATCGCCCTCATAAGCTTCTGGTCGTTGATGTCACGCGGGTTAAAACCCTCGTGGCCCTCACGACCCGCGAAGAGTCCTTCGACCCACTTATCGAAGGCCTCGGCAGAGAACACGTACAGAGCATCGACATCCAGGGCTTTGAACACGCGAACGTGCTCTCCAAGCTCCTCACGAAGGGGTGCAGGCAGGGATAGACGACCTTTTGCATCGAGATTGCGCTCGTATGCACCCGTCATTCCCATGTGCGCCCTCCCCTCGGTTACTCAGATGGCACGTACGCGGGGAACCACCCCGCCTGTCGACGTCATCAATAATATGGGGAACCGCCCCATTTTTCAACACCTTTCCCCACCCCTTCCCCCACCCCACCCCACCACTCCACCCCCAATATGTTGTAAAACACCCCCGAGCATATGTTCGAAAACACAATATGTTGTGTTTGCAGCAAAGGCGGGATGCCACCTGTAGAACCACACCCGCGAACCTCAACCTTCAAGTTGACCTTGAGGCGATTTTTACGTCCCTTTACACGCCGTTCACATCGTCCCCAAACTCCCCCACCCACGACACACACGGCCCACCGCCGCGCCGGTGTCTGGCGAAAAATGAGGCGGGCCCCAGATTGCCCATGCGCGCAAAAGTGCGTCTCGGCAATCTGGGGCCCATCCCCTTTAATATTTATAAATATGCAGGTCAGCGAGGTGCTAGCGATGTGCCAGCGGATGCGCCGCCAGATAGACCTCGGTCAGTTGCGTGCGGTCGACATGCGTGTAGACCTGCGTGGTCGAAATATCGGCATGGCCCAAAATCTCCTGCAGCACACGCAGGTCGGCACCGCCCGCGAGCATGTGGGTGGCAAAGGAGTGGCGCAGGGTGTGGGGGTGGAGCCCCACCAGCCCCACCTGGCGCCCGTACCGCTCGCATATCGCATGCACGCCCTGGCGCGACAGGCGACGTCCGTTCTTATTTAAAAAGACCGCCGAGGTCTCCGTCCCGTGAGCATGGGCGGCCAGGAGAGTGCGCCCGTCACCTATATAGTGTGTCAGGGCGCGAGCCGCGCTTCCCACCAACGGGGCCAGACGCTCCTTGGAGCCCTTACCGCGCACCAGGACAAACCCGTCATCGATATGGATATCGCCCACATCGAGCCCAACCAGCTCACTCACGCGCAAGCCGCAACCGTAAAGCACTTCCAAGATGGCATGATCGCGCAGCCCCATCTCGCCCTCGGGAAAGTCTTGATCGAGCAGTGCCGAGACATCCTCCACCGAAAGGTATTCCGGCAGGCGATCTGCCTTTTTGGGCAGGCGCAACGCCGCCGTCGGGTTTTGGGCCACGGCCCCATCGCGCACCAAAAAGGCATGCAGGCCCTTCACGGCAGCAAGCGCGCGCTCCACCGAGGCGTCGGAATAGCCTCCGTCGCGGCGATCGGCAACAAAGCCCTCCACGACCTTACGGCTCACATCTTCAAAAGACGCAATGTCAGCCCGCTCCAGATAGGCGCAGTACGTCGTCAGGTCACGACGGTAGGCCGCAATCGTATTGCGCGCCAAACCCCGCTCGACCGCAAGGTAATCGAGATACTCCCCCGCCACCACAGCAAGCGACGAGGGAGTAGCTTCGGTATGTTCTTGGTTCTCCGGCACCCTTAGTCCGTAGCGAGGTTCTTGGGCGTCACCTGCAGACGGTCGACACCCTCATGCTGGCCAATCGAGGCGCGCACGAACTCGCGGAACAGCGGCTGCGGGTTGGTCGGACGGCTCTTGAACTCGGGATGAGCCTGGGTGGCCACATACCACGGATGTACGTCGCGCGGCAGCTCGACCATCTCGACCAGACGCTCGTCGGGTGAAAGACCCGAGATTACCAGACCGGCGTCCTCGAGCTGGTCACGAAAGGCGTTGTTGAACTCAAAACGGTGACGGTGACGCTCGTAGACGAGCTCCTCGCCATAGGCCTCGCGAGCGAGGGTATCGGCGGCGAGCTTGCACGGATAGGCACCCAGACGCATGGTGCCGCCCTTCTCGGTCACGTCCTCCTGCGAGCTCATCAGGTCGATGACACTATACGGGCCATCAGGATCGAACTCGGAAGAGCTGGCGCCGGCAAGGCCGACGACGTTGCGAGCAAATTCGCACACGGCCACCTGCATACCCAGGCAAATGCCCAGATACGGAATCTTGTGCTCGCGGGCAAACTCGGCCGCGAGGATCTTGCCCTCCAGGGCGCGCTTGCCAAAGCCGCCAGGGACCAAGATGCCCGAGGCGTCACCCAGGACCTCGGAGACATTCTGCTCGTCGAGGCTCTCGCCATCGACCAGCTGCACGTCAACGTGGCGATCGTAGAACACGCCCGCGTGGTGCAGGGCCTCGATAACCGACAGGTAGGCATCGGGCAGCTGCGTATACTTACCCACGACGGCGATCTTCACCTTGTCGGCGTGCTGGTTGGCATGGTTCTGCTTGCGCAGGAACTCGTTCCACTGGCTCATGTCGCGCTCACGCGGGTCCAGACCCAGACGCTCGCAAATGCGCAGGTCAAAGTCCTGCTCGGCGAGCAGCTGCGGAACATCGTAGATGCTCGCGCAGTCCTCGTTGGTAAAGACACAGTCGGTGTCGACGTCGCAGAAGCTTGCGATCTTGCCGCGGATGGCATCGTCGATATGGTGGTCGGAGCGCAGAACGATAATATCGGGCTGGATACCAAAGCTGCGGAGCTCCTTAACGGAGTGCTGCGTCGGCTTGGTCTTGACCTCGTGGGCGGCGGCGATATAGGGAACGAGCGACACGTGGATGTAGCAGACGTTCTCGGGGCCGGCCTCCTTGCGATACTGACGAATGGCCTCGACAAACGGCTGCGACTCGATGTCACCGATGGTGCCGCCCAACTCAGTGATGACCACGTCGGAGCCGGTCTGCTCCTCAATACGACGGAACTTATCCTTAATGGCGTTCGTGACGTGCGGAATCACCTGCACGGTGCCGCCCAAAAAGTCACCGCGACGTTCGCGGGCGATCAGGCTCTTATAGATGGCACCAGTCGTAAAGTTGGAATCGCGGGTCAGGTTCTCATCAATAAAGCGCTCGTAGTGGCCCAGGTCCAGATCGGACTCATAGCCGTCCTCGGTCACAAAGACCTCGCCATGCTGGAACGGGCTCATGGTGCCGGGGTCGACGTTCAGATACGGGTCGGCCTTTTGCATCGTTACCTTGTAGCCGCGCGACTTGAGCAGACGGCCCAGCGAGGCCGCGGTAATACCCTTGCCCAGAGACGAAACCACGCCGCCGGTCACGAACACATGCTTGGTCATATTGAGTTACCTGCGCTTCCCGTAGAAGTTGTCCATACACATCTTACGGGTCTTCATTGTAATACTCGCGACGCGCGCCGCACGCAATTTTTCTTACGCGCAATCGCATTTCTCCATCTCGAAACAAAACGCCGCCCAGTTGCCCAGGCGGCGTCGTTTCCACTATGAATGCGCGCCGTTATCGATCGGCGACTTCGTCCTTGATCAAGTCCTGCACGAGCATACCGGCACGGATGCCCTCTAGATACCATTCGCCACGCTCCGTGAGACAAATACCATTTGCGAGCTGGCCGCCGTCGTCGCTGTAGCGCGAGACGACCTCAATGATGTCTTCGGATTCCAAGCGTTCAATTGCCGCGCGGGCGCGATACGGAGACACCCCCACACGCTCGGCAAGCGTCTTTCGCGAAAAGCCATAAAATCCGCCGTTGTCTTCGGACTGCTGTGCGATCTCCATCAGCACCTGCACCTCGACACGCTTCATATCGTTGACACTCGCACGACCCTTGCCAGCCATGGCAGCCTCCTCAAACCGGGCACGGGCATCACTTGCACCGTGCGCGACCGGCACACCCCATGATGGCCGGCAACATCCATCATGCGGCATCCCCGCAAAAGGATGAAACAATTAGGGTTATTGTATACCGCCCAAATCGCTTATAGGCAGGTAAACGGCCTAATTTTAGGTTAAACGGTAGCTTTGTTGATAAAAGGGGCACACCGAATGTATATCCGATGCGCCCCTTTCAGACCAATTTATCCAGGCTTAGCGGTGGAAGAAACCACGGCGCTCGAACTTGGGCTCGCAGCACACGTTGATGCCCAGCTTGCGCAGCACCGTCTCGTCCGTCGGCGAGATGATCACGCTAAAGAAGGCATCGCAGCCGCGCAGCTGCTCCAGGCCCGAAAGGACGCGGGCCGCCGTCTCGCTCGTTGCCGAGGTGATCGAGAGCGCCATAAGCGTCTCGTCGGTGTGCAGGCGCGGGTTCTTGCTGCCCAGGAAATGCGTCTTGAGCTTGCTGATAGGCTCGATCGCCTCATCGCTAATGACCTCGAGCTCAAGGTCAACGCCCGAGACATGCTTAAGTGCATTCATGATGAGCGAGCTCGCGGCGCCCAGGCGCGTGGAAGTCTTGCCGGTCACCACGGAGCCGTCGGGCATGACCATGGCGCCTACGGGGCCACCCGTCAGCTGCTCCCTGGTAAGGGCGGCCGAGCGTGCCGGCGAGTAATTCTTGTCGATACCAGCCTTCTTCATAATGATCTTGAGACGGTCGACTTGCTCATCGCCCACGCCGGTACGGCGCACATTTTCGACCGCGGTAAAGTAGCGGCGGACGATCTCCATCTTGGAAGCGTCGCGGCAGGCATCGTCATCGGTAATGGCAAAACCGACCATATTAACGCCCATGTCCGTGGGGCTCTGGTAGGGGCTCTTGCCCAGGATCTTTTCCATCAGAGCACGGACCACCGGGAAAGCCTCGACGTCACGGTTGTAGTTGACC
This sequence comes from Collinsella sp., assembly GCA_036304385.1. Taxonomy (GTDB): domain Bacteria; phylum Actinomycetota; class Coriobacteriia; order Coriobacteriales; family Coriobacteriaceae; genus Collinsella. The sequence continues at coordinate 41,172 of JAXIYS010000092.1, forward strand.
GTGGTCTTGTTGTAGGCCTCCAAGTGGAAGGAGTCGATGATATTGGCATCGTCGAGATCGGCCGTGGCGGCCTCATAGGCGATGTTGACCGGATGCGTGAGGGGCAGATTCCAGACCGGGAAAGTCTCGAACTTGGCGTAGCCGGCGGCGGTGCCGTGCTTGTGCTCGTGATAGAGCTGAGACAGGCAAGTGGCGAGCTTGCCCGAGCCAGGGCCGGGAGCGGTGACCACAACGAGTGGACGAGTGGTCTCGACAAACTCGTTCTTGCCATAGCCGTCGTCGGACACGATCAGGTCGACGTCGTGCGGATAGCCCTCGATGGGATAGTGCAGCTTGGCAGGAATGCCGAGCGCGTTCAGGCGATTGCGGAACACATCGGCGGCGGGCTGGCCGGCGTACTGGGTGATAACCACGGCCGCGACAGCAAAACCGTTGCCGCGGAACAGGTCGACCAGGCGCAAAACGTCCTCGTCATAGGTAATACCCAGGTCACCGCGAGCTTTGTTCTTCTCGATGTGGTTCGCGTTGATCGCGATGATGACCTCAACGTCATCGGCAATGCTCTTGAGCATGCGGAACTTGCTGTCCGGTTCAAAACCCGGCAACACGCGACTCGCGTGATAGTCGTCAAACAGCTTGCCGCCAAACTCCAAATACAGCTTGCCGCCAAACTGCGAGATGCGCTCCTTAATATGAGCGGCCTGCAGCTCGATATACTTCGCGTTGTCGAAACCCTGGCGCATATATGGCTCCCGTCCCGTTTCCATTTAATGTTCTAGGCGATTATAACGGAGCCCGCCCTCCCCGATACCCAGACCATCAACAGGCACCAACCAAACACGCCCACCGCAACCACCGGGGACCCGGGGTAGCTAATTTGGAGCAGGGAACAAGTCACTCCGCACCAACAATGGAAACTTCACAGGCAGAGCCAAAGCCAGCAAACGTGCACCGGAGCGAGCAAGCTGCCTCCTGCCTGCAACAATGGCAGCGCCGCAGGTTGAGCATAAGTCAGCGAGCGCCGTCCAGGACGTACAAGTTGGCATGAAAAAGGCAAGGCATAGACCTTTTGGTCATGCCTTGCCTTTTGAATGACAAATTGTCGTCCTGGGCGGCGCGCAGCGTCGACTGGTTGCGCGGTTCGTAGAACCGCGCAACATGAGAGCGCCCCCTCCCGCGCACGGAACGGGAGGGGGCTAAAGGTAGGAGTCTACCGGTGGGTTTACCCCACCGGACAGACGATGACCAGGTGATCCTTTACAGGATCGTCAAGGTTTCCGTGGGGTACCCGTTGGGTACTTAGAGCAGCACGCAGGCGACGGTCAGGATGACGGCGCAGACGACGGAGAGAGCGACGATGAGCTTAAGGGCAAACTTGAGCCAGGTCGTCCACTCGATCTTGGCCAGGGCGAGACCGCCCATGATGGCGCCGGAGGTCGGGGTGAACAGGTTCACGACACCGATGGCGGCGGAGAAGATCATGACCATGACCTCGGGCGAGAAGCCAAGCTTAACAGCCAGCGGTCCCATGATGGGCATGGAGACGGTGGCCATACCGGAGGTCGAGGGGATCAGGAAGGACAGGCCGAAGTAGACCAGGAAGCTCATGGGAGCGAAGATCACGCCGGACAGGCCAGCCAGGGCATTGGCGGCAGCGTCGAGGACGAAGACGTCGAGGCCGGTGTTAGCCATGAGGACGGAGATACCACGAGCGAGGGCGATGACGAGAACAACGGACATCATGTCGGCAGCGCCGGTGATGAAGGTGTTAACGATCTGCTTCTCGGACAGGCCACCGATGATACCGATCAGGACGGCCATGAGGAAGAACCAGGTGGAAGCCTCGTCGAAGTACCACTGGCCAATGGGCAGGCCGGTGATCAGGGCAGACCAGCCCTGGACGACGGCGTTACCGTCGGCGTCGTAGACAGCGCCAGCGTCGAAGAAGTTGGCGACGCCCTCGTTGAGGTCGGCCAGCGGGATGAAGCCGACGATCATGACGACGAAGGTGAAGGCGAAGGCGATCAGAACACCCTTCTGACGACCAGTGAGCTTGACCTCCTTGTGGACCTCGGAAGCAGCCTTGCCGTGAGCCTCTTCAGCGTCCTTAAGCTCCTGCATCGACAGGATGGTGGAACCCTTGTCAGCCTTGACCTTCTTGGCATAGTTCATCACGAAGACGATGGACATAGCGGTAGTGACAATCCACAGGACGGCACCGAGGCCGATGATGATGGACTGGTTGACCTCAATGCCAACGCCGGTCAGAGCGTCGACGGCAGCGCCGACGGCAAACGGGTTAACCGTGGAGCCCAGGCAGCCGCAGCCAGCGCCGAGCAGGACGGTAGCGGCGCCGACCATGGGGTCGAAGCCAGCGGCCATCATGGTAGCGGCGAGCAGGGCGTAGAAGGGAACGGTCTCCTCGCACATACCATAGGTAGTACCACCGAGGGAGAAGATGAGCATAAGGACAGGAATGAGCATGATCTCGTTGCCCTTAAGCTTCTGCACCAGAACGGCGATGCCGTTGTCCAGGGCGCCGGTCTCGGTCATCATACCGAGGAAGCCGCCCAGGATCATAACGAAGAGGCAGACGGGCAGAGCGTCAGCGAAGCCCAGGATCGGGGCGGTGCAGAAATCGCTCAGGCGGGCTGCGGTAACCGCGCCGCCGGACGTGCCGGAGACGATAACGGTAATCACTGCAACAATTGCCAGCAGAGCTAGAAGAATGGTGAACGATGAAGGCATACCGCGCTTTTTCTTAGCGGTCTCAGTCATGGTTCTCATCCCCCCTTCATAAATCATTTAACTTTCTCGCGCGAAGCGGATCTTCCGTGCCGTGCCCACCGCCCGACGCGAGATATTTACCAGACAAAGCCGCTCGGGGTGTGCAGCAATACACCCCGAGCGAGATGCTAGATGCTCTTACTTGAGCGTGGCGTACATGACAGCCTTGATGGTGTGCATGCGGTTCTCGGCCTCGTCGAAGACCTTGGAAGCGGGGCTCTCGAAGACCTCGTCGGTGACCTCCTGCTCGGTGATGCCGAACTGCTCGCACTTCTCGGCGCCAATCGTGGTGTTGGTGTCGTGGAAGCTGGGCAGGCAGTGCAGGAAGATGGCACCCGGGTTGGCCATAGCCATGACCTCGGAGGTAACGCGATACGGGGTGAGCTGAGCGATGCGCTCGGCCCAGACCTCATCGGGCTCGCCCATGGAGACCCACACGTCGGTGTAGATAACGTCGGCACCGGTGACGCCGTCCTTGACGTCGGTGGTCAGCTTGATGGTGCAGCCGTTAGCCTCGGCGATGGGCTTGCAGGCCTCGATGACGTCGTCGGCGGGCATGCACTCCTCGGGGCCGCAGGCCACGAAGTTCATGCCGAGCTTGGAGCAGACAACCATGAGGGAGCGAGCGACATTGTTCTTGCAGTCGCCCATGAAGACGAGGGTCTTGCCCTTGATGTCGTAGTTGAAGTTCTCCTGGACGGTCAGGATGTCGGCGAGCATCTGGGTGGGGTGCCACTCGGTGGTCAGGCCGTTCCACACGGGCACGCCGGACTTAGCAGCGAGCTCCTCGACGTCGTCCTGTGCAAAGCCACGGAACTCGATGCCGTCATACATGCGGCCGAGAACGCGGGCGGTGTCCTCGATGGACTCCTTCTTGCCCATCTGCGACGAACCGGGATCGAGGTAGGTGACGCCCATGCCCAGATCCATGCCGCCGACCTCGAAGGCGCAGCGGGTACGAGTGGAGGTCTTCTGGAAGAGCAGAACGATGTTCTTGCCCTCGAGATAGCGGTGCGGAACGCCAGCGCGCTTCATGTCCTTGAAGTTCTTGGAAAGCTTGAGCAAGTACTCGATCTCCTCGGTGGAGAGGTCGAGGAGCTTGAGGAAGCTACGGCCGGAGAGGTTAACACCCATGGTTCGTTTCCTTTCGAAATAATGAATTGCGTAAGTATTAGTGTTGCCCGTTTGACGGGCGAAACCGGTGCGGTTGTAGGGGGACCGCACCGGAAACGGAAAGACTTAGAGGTCCTCGCGCCAGAAGGGCATGCTCATGCAGCGCGGGCCGCCGCGGCCGCGGGAGAGCTCGGCGGAGGGCACGACGAGAAGGTCCAGGCCCTCCTTGTACAGCACGTCGTTGGTGACGGTGTTGCGGGC